>JBBIQF010000350.1:0-6904 GCA_037442445.1 Planctomycetaceae bacterium | reverse complement strand
CCGGCACCCTGCGGGCCAGCGTGCAGTTCGATGCCCCCTTCACGCGCCTGCTGGAACGCAACAACTTCCGCCAGATATTGATCGACTACCAGCAGGCCCGGCGGCAACTGATCCAGTTCGAGGACTCCATCCACCAGACCCTGCGGAACCGCCTGCGGCAGTTGGAGCAACTGCGGGTGAACCTCGAAATCCAGCGGCGGGCCGTGATCATCCCCATCCGCCGCGTTGACCAGACCCGCGACGTGCTCAACGATCACCAGCCCCCTCCCGAGCCGGGCAAGCCCGCCACGCAGGTCGGCCCCACCGCCGCTTTGAACCTCCTGACCGCCCTGTCGGACCTGCGGAGTTCGCAAAACAACTTCATGAGCGTGTGGCTGAACTACTACGCCACGCGCATGCAACTGGAGCGCGACATGGGGATCATGGAACTCGACGAGCGGGGCATGTGGATCGAAGAACCGTGGGAAGTCCTCGATGACGGCCAACCCGAGGCCTACCCCTTGCCGCCCCCCGTGCCGGAAGAACTCCTGCGCAAGCTCAACCCCGAAGGGCCTAACGTCCAGGATCCCCAGCGCCTGGCCCCGCCCCGCGTTCCGCCCGCCGGGCCGGAGGTGCGCAAAGACCGGTGACTCGGACCTGCGCCTCGGCCGCTCCTCGAAGCGACCCTTCAGCTACCGCCGCCCTTGTACTTGGCCCAGTATTCGGGCAACAGCTCGCGGACCTTGGCTTCCATCTCGGGATCGCTGATGGCGGTCAGCCGGCCGTGGACCTCATACTGGTCCATCACCCAGCGGGCCAGCTTGTGCATCTTGATCTTGCTGATCCGCTGGTCGCCTTTGAGGCCGAAGTACTCGTTGACCCAGTGGGCCACGCCGTCGGCCCCGCTCTTGTCGGTCAGCGAAACCCGGGGCGGCCGGTTGAGCAGGCGGGTGGTGTCGAAGATGTTGTAGATGCGTTCGTCGGCCCGCAATCCGCCGGCGTGGATCCCGGCCTGCGTGGTGTTGAACGACCGGCCCACGAAGGGGTAGTTATCCGGGATGGGCATGCCGATGGAGCGCATGTAGTCGGCCAGCTCGGTGATCACAGTGGTATCGATCCCGTGCAGGTCGCCCTTGATGGCGATGTACTCGAAGATCGCGCCTTCCAGCGGCGGGTTGCCGGTCCGCTCGCCGAAACCGAACAGCGTGGCGTTCAGCGCGTTGCATCCATACAGCCATGCCGTGGCGGCGTTGATGTGCACCTTGTGGAAATCGTTGTGCCCGTGCCATTCCAGGCGATCGCTGGGCACGCCCACCTCCCGGTTCAATTTGTACACCAGCTTGGGGATGCTGCGGGGCAGGGCCACCCCGGGATAGCTCAGCCCGAAGCCCATCGTATCGCACAGGCGGATTTTGACCGACAGGTGCTCGGGGACCTGCTCGCTCATCCGCATCAGGCGCTCGCAGAAGGGGAGGACGAAGCCTTCGATGTCGGCCCGGGTGATATCCTCCAGGTGGCAGCGCGGCCGGATGCCCGCCGACAGGGCCGCGTCGACCACCTGGCAGTACCGGTCCATGCACTCCTGCCGGCTCTTGAACTTCAGCTTGTTGAAGATGTGGTAGTCGGAGCAACTGGTGAGCATGCCGGTTTCGGCCAGCCGGTTCTCTTTGACCAGGCGAAAGTCGTCCATGCTGTTGGCGCGGATCCAGCCGGTGCACTCGGGATAGCGATGGCCCAAGGCCCGGCAGCGGTCCAGGGTCTCGCGGTCGTTCTTGGTATAGAGGAAGAACTCGGTCTGGCGGATCACGCCGTTCGGGCCGCCCAGCTTGCTCAACAGGTCGTAGATGTGCACCATCTGCTCGACGGTGTAGGGAGGCCGGGCCTGCTGGCCGTCGCGGAACGTCGTATCGGTGATCACCAGTTCCCGCGTGCGCAGGGCCTGCGGGTCGAACTCGACGGGCTTGCCGTCGATAAATTCCACCACCGGCCCGTCGAACCGGATCAACGGCGGCAGCGAGTAGTTGAAGGTATCCTCGAGCAGATTGGGCGTGGTCCGGTCGATGAGCGGGAAGGACTTCAGCCCGGCTTTGGAATGGTCGATCCTGGGTTCCGACATGGCGCTACCTCGCGTCTGGCTGGAATCGGACGTTGGCTGCATACGGCGGCTGCGGCGGGTCCCCCGTCCCGGCCTTTCGGCCTGCACCGGCTGCCCGGGGGCGGGCAGAAGGCCCTCTAGACCGGCACTCCCTGCTGCCGGCACACCTCGGTGATGAAGGCCACCGCGTCGCCGACGGTCTGCACCGCCAGGGCCGCGTCTTCATCCATCTCGATGCCGAACTCCTCCTCGAAACTGGCGACCAGCTCCACCGACTGGATACTCTCGGCCCCCAGGTCGGCCGTGAAGCGATGCTCGGGCCGAATGTGGCTCGGATCGATACGCAACACCCGGCCGGTTACGGCCTTGACACGTTCTTCCACCGTTGCCATCTCTGCACACTCCCAAAGCACAAGAAAACACATTGGCTTGCGATGCCGCCACGCCGTGCGGGCGGCGCCCAGGCGCCGGCCACGGGCCGCAACTCCTCCTTAGTGCCGGCCCGTCAGGCCCCGCTCAGCACCCGGCGCCCGCGGCGGATGGCCTCATCGCGCGCGGGTTTGGTCATCTCGAAAACGCAGTCCCACATGGCTTCCTCGGCCGGCGTCCACTGGCACTTGCGGCGGCCCATGGCGATGCGGGCGGTCTCGTACAACGCCTTCTTGCCGAACCCCTTGGTCACGATCCCGTCGATCATCCACGCGAACGATGGGATGAACTTGGGCAGCGGCTTGCCGTGCGCCAGGATCAACGCCATGGCCCCCACGTAGGCCCCGGTATTCAGCAGGGTGCCGATCGACGTCTTCGTATGATCGCCAATGAGCGACCCCACCTTGGTCGATCCGGTGTCGATCTCGTTCTTGCCGTCCAGGGTCACCTTGACGTTGGAATAATCGTTTTTCAAATCGCTGTTGGTGGTCAAGGCCCCCAGGTTGACCCACTGGCCCACGTAGGCGTGGCCCAGGAAACCGTCGTGGTACTTGTTCGAGTAGCCCTGGATGATCGATTCTTCGACCTCGCCGCCGATGCGGCAGACCGGGCCGATGGAGTTCCCCTCGCGGCACTTCGCCCCCAAGAGGATCGATTTCTTGCCGATGTAGCACGGGCCTTCGACCCGGGTGAAGGGGTGGATTTCGGCCTCTTCGTCGACGTAGATGGGCCCGCCCGCCGCATCCAGCACCACCATGGGATGCACCAAAGCGCCGGGGGCAATGTACACGTCGCTGCGGCTGCCGCGAATGGCGCACGGCTGTTCCACCGTCCCCTCGATGCCAGAGCGGCCGGCAGCGGCAAAGTCCTCGCGCAATTGCTCCGGATTGTGCAACACCAAATCCCAGGTGTAGTTCCAGGCAGGCACCCGCGGGCCGGCCGGCAACCTCTCCCCCGCCGACGCGACCAACGCCTCGATCGAACTCGTATCCAGCCGGGCCAAATCGGGCTGGGCGATCCGGACGTAAAGCAGCTCGCCGTCCTCATCGAGCGCGGCCTGGCTCGGGCCAGCCGGGGCAATGTCGAACCCCGAAGCCCGCACCCGGCCATGCACTACCAAAAGGTCATCCCCGCGGAGCTTCGAGACGTCGTTGACCGGCCAGGCACACGCTTGCCGATACACCTCGGCCATGTACGGCGGCACGAAACACGCCACATCTTTGGCCCCGACCTTGGCCACCAACTTCTCCCCCAGCGTGGTCATGCCGCACCGCAGTTCCCAAATCGGCCGGCTCAGCGCCAGTGGATAGAAGTTCTGCCGCTTGGGCGTCAGAAGGTCCACAAGGATCAAACGCATCACCGATTTCTCCGACGGCACGACCGTGCTGCCGCCACGAAAACGCCACGGCCTGTGTGGATTGCGCCCGTCGCCCCGTCCCCCCACTGTGCCAGGCGACGGCCGCCGACCCGACCCGCCCGGACGGCACCACGCCTGCTGTAGGGAAGTCCCTTAGTTTGCTAGACGCACTGGCAGATGTCAATGTCCCACGCCAGGGTGGCAGGCATCGGCTAATCCTAGGGGATGCACTGCGGGCGCCATGTTGAGAAGGGCACAAAACTGCCTTCGCTCGGCGCGACGAAAGCGGTAGCACGACCGCACTACAAGAAGCCCGCTCCGGGCGCCCAAGCCGTGCCCCCGAGCCGGGCCCAAGAGCCGGGCCCGTAAGGGCCCGGTGAAGCTGGCCATTGACAGCCGCTGACCGACGCCGGTTAACGGGCGTTTGCCGCAGAGGGCCATTAGGCCCGGCGTTCACGCCGGGTACCCCTTCCGGCGTCAGGCCGCTAGTACGCGTAGTTAGCTGGGGCAGACTGTGGCCGGGCCACGCGCGATGCTGGCGCCGGGGCATATCCTCCCCGCGACGGGTACTCTTGGCCGGCGTACCCCGTGGGCCGCGCCGCGGCACGGCTGCGGCTTGCAGAAGCCGTGTTCCCCGGCGCTGGCGCAACCCGGGCAACGGTTCGTCCCGGCGGCCGCCGCGCGGCCGCTCCTTGGCACTCCGTGCACGGGACCGACTCGCTCGGCACGACCGAGCCTTCGTAAGGCACGCCCTGGGCACTGAAGTCGCACGGATCGCAGCAATCGGGCGGATCGCTGAGCCATTCGCCATAATACCGGCCGCCGCACCCCGAGCCCCAGTAGCAGTGGTGGCGGAACAGTGCGAACACCAGCGTCAGCGGGCCGCAATGGCCGTCGGTATAGGGCCCGCAGTCCTCTGGCCCCCAAGCCTGGCCGCACTCCTCGCACGCCCCGCAGACGGCCGATGGGGGCGCTCCGCACAGTCCCGTTTCGCAGGCCGGGCCGCACGCCCCAGCCGGCGGCACTCGCCCCACCCGGTGCGGACAATGCGCGATGTCGGGCCCCAGGCCAG
The DNA here is from genome assembly GCA_037442445.1 of Planctomycetaceae bacterium. Taxonomy (GTDB): domain Bacteria; phylum Planctomycetota; class Planctomycetia; order Pirellulales; family Thermoguttaceae; genus JANLFZ01. Next base: position 1,972 of record JBBIQF010000350.1, on the reverse strand, counting down.
GCCCATACGGTTCGTAATACATCGCATGGAACACGCCGCAACCGCTTGCGGCCAATGCCAGGACGGCGACTGTTCCGAGCACAAGTGCCTGCTTGACCATGCCCGTTCCTCGTGCGGCAAGACCGAAGCGCCCGGCGGCCCGCACAGCCCTCCGGAACCGGGGCCCCACCGGGCGCCATGGAGGCAATCTTTCAGCAAATCCATATCGACCATCCAACCCGCAAAATCGAGGAATTCCCTCCAGCTTGACAGCGACTCAGCGCGGCGTTCGAACGATTCAGCCCGGTGGCCGAGCATTCGCTCCCACTTGATAGAGTCGCAGCAGAGCGGATACCCCCCGTTGAGGTAATCCCGGTAGACCTCCCCCCTACGGATCACAGGGGACTACCCCTGTTTTGAGGAAAGTGCCATAATGGGTGAATACTGATCCAGCGTACCTGTTGACACTTTCTACTATCCGATATAAGATATCGCATCCGACGTACATGCACGCCGAAGAGATTCAGGCGCGGCTCCAACAGTTCGCCGCGTTGTGTCGGCAGAAAGGCATCCCATGCACGGTTCAGCGGCAGGCGGTGCTCGAGGCGGTGTTGGCCAGCCAGGAGCACCCCACGGCCGATCAAGTCATCGAAGCAGTTCGGCTCCGCGTGCCCAACATCTCGCGGACCACGGTGTATCGGATCCTCGACACGCTGGCGGATTGGGGGGTGATCCGGCGGATTCACCATCCGGGATCGGCGGCTCGGTACGACGGGAAGATCCGCCGCCACCACCATTTGGTTTGTACGCGCTGCGGCAAGGTGTGGGATGTGGAAGACCGCCAGCTCGATCGGCTTCGGCTGCCCGAGGTTCCCCCACAAGAGTTCGAGGTGCATGATTTTTCGGTGCATATCTCGGGGCTATGCGCCGAGTGCCGCAAATCCCCGAGATGAGGAGACCTGCCGGGGCCTCCCGACGGACCGGGAGGCATCGCGGCTTGACCGCCGCGCACCGGCAGCACTTCCCAGACGGTAGCGTTTTCGTTTTAGCTCCAGGAGGACCTGACCATGTGTCGCTCAAGTGGCATTCGAAAAGTCGCGGGCAGGCAGCCTGCCGCGGTGGTGGTGGCTGGCTACCTGGTTGGGGTTGCGCTATTGGCGCGGCCCGCAGTGCTATCTGCGCAGCAGCCGCCAAGTAGCTACGCCCCCGTCGTAATCCACGAAGATTTCGGCAAGACCGTTACCCGGATGTCGGCGGCCAAGGCGGCGGTGATGGCCCGCCAGATGCGCCTGTTGGAAGAGCGCTACGATCTGAGCGACCGGCCTGCCCAGGGGGTCACCATGTCGCGCGGCAAGCCGATCCAGGAAGGCGTGCGGGTACGACTGCCGGCGGGGGTCCGATCGTGGCAGGAACTGGCCGCCATGCCGCCCGAGGAGATCCGCCAAAAGGGGCTTTGGCCCAAGGGTTTTCTTCCGTTGCCCCACCCCAATCACCCGGAAGGGGGCATGGTTTTCCCGCAGCACCATATCGACGAGATCAAGCGTCAGGAGGGGCGGGACTTGACCCGGTTTGATCTCGATTTCGATCTGCCCACCCACTTCCTCCCCGAGTTTCCGCCAGCGATTTTCCTCACCACGCGGCCGGACCTGGGAGATGTTTCGCGGGGCCAGGTGGTCACACTGGCCAACTACTACCAGTTGTTCAACGGGATCCTCAACCCCAAGCAGCTCGAAGGCCTCCGCCTGCTGGTTACCCCGTTTACGCAGCAGCAGTTCAATGCCACCGAGGACCGCCGCTCGCTCAAACCCAGCCTGGGTGTGACCTGCTTCGACTGCCATGTGAACGGCCACAGCAACGGGGCCACGCATCTGGTGGGCGATATCCGGCCCCAGGAGTTCCGCCATCGGCTCGATACCCCTCCTTTGCGCGGCGTCAATGTGCAAAGGTTGTTCGGTTCGCAGCGGGCGCTGAAAACGGTCGAAGACTTGACCGA
>JBBIQF010000349.1:0-6909 GCA_037442445.1 Planctomycetaceae bacterium | reverse complement strand
CTGGGTGCTTGACAATCCGCGTATAGCCGGCATAATCAGGGGTTCTGCAACGCCGCAAGTAACGCGGAACTTGACATAAGTCTTTTGCCCACGCAGACTTAGCACCCAACGGTACTGGCCCGCGGGCCGGTATCTCTGCCGCCGGATCTTTGGCAACGGTGTCTGGCCTGCGGGCAGAGTTGGTCTTTGACGTGCGAGGTTCGTGCGATGAGGAATGTCTTCGAGGCAATTCTTCAGTGCGGGCACGACGAGGATTTCGTGCCCGCCGAAACCGAGGAGTTCGTCCCTACCGATGCCCCCGCGGGTTCTCGTGCTAAACTGGCCGTTCTGGCCGAACGCGTCCGCAAGGGTCTTCCGCTTTGGCATCCGTTGGACCGCTCCGACTATAGCGGTCTGAACGGCGCCGAGCGGCTCCGCGATTGAGGGGGCCTTTGGCCGCTACCGGTGCTCGTCTGGCCTCAGCTTGACGGTCCGCTTTGGGTTCGCACGCCGTTGTGAGGCTATAGGCTTGGTGCGCGCCCGGCATGCCGCCTGGGGCCCACAGCACGGGGTTGGCGGGCCTGCTCGTTTCCGGGCGGCTTTAGGGCGACAACGACCCTTTTCGGGCCGGGCGCTCCTTTTGTGTTTTCCGCAGCCGGGTCCGAACTTCTCCCCAAGAATTCCGGTTGGCCCCTTGACTTTGGGGCGGCTTTTCGGCCAGAATAAACCGGTTCGGGGGGCGTGAGGGAACGCCCTTGGATTCGGCCCAGGGGCCCCGACGCCGGGGCTTCCCTCCCAGGATTTCGCTTCGGGAAGCAGGTCCGGGTTGCGGGCAACGCCGGCAACTCGTGGGGCAGTCCCGGAGCCCCACCAGTATGGGTGCTGGCCATACGCCGAGCACGCCTGCATCGCCAGGAACAGAGTAACCGCTCGCCCGCAGCGGGCCACAGCGCGGTTCGGTTCGCCGTCATCCCGGAGACATCTGATGTTTTCGCCGACCAGGGCCGATCGGGCTGGAGGAAATAGCGGACCAATTGGTCCTAAAAATCCAGGCCTTCGGGGCGGGAGACGCAACAACACCGGCCACACCGGCCGGTCCGGTGCAGAGGAGGATTTCCATGAAGTTCATGAAACGCCCTACCGTGGAAGAACTCCAGCTTCTCAGCCGCTTCGAAAGCGTCCGCAAACTGCTCCTGGCGCCCGAGCGGGCGGCCTTGCTTGACAAGCCCCTTGCCGATTGGGCCTTTCCTTCCGACCGCCGCTTGCCCTTTGTACTTTTGGGCCGGACCCTGGGCGAACTGATCAACACGCCATTCATGGAACTGGCGGCCACACCCGGCATCGGCCAGCGGAAGATCCGATCGCTGGTCGAACTGCTTTCCCGGGCCGCCAACTGCGACCCCAAGGCGGTGGTGGGTTCGCCCCAGGCCCCTGCCCCCGTCACATCCCCCGAACCCGAAAGCTTTGCCCCCGCCCAGGTCTCCGAGGTGCTTTGGGACCAGTGGCGCCGGACGGCATTGGAGTACCAGTTGGGCCAGGAGCCGCTGGGGAGGCTGGCCCCCAGCCTCCGCCATCTGACCCGCGTGATTTGGTCCACGCCCTTGGCCGCCTACGCCGAGCTGACCCTGGCCGAAATCCGCCAGCTCCGCAATCACGGGGCCAAGCGGCTGGCGGCCATCGTCGAGGTCTTTTACCACATCCACCGGGTGTTGCGCCACGTCGGCCCGCAAGAGCCGCTGGCCGTGCGGATCCTCCCGTATTGGATCGAGGCAGCCGACCGCTGGGCCAATCAGATGCTCCTGGCCGACACCTTGCCCACACGCCAGGCCATCCGCGAGCATCTCATCCGGCCGCTATTGGAACAGCTCCGCATCGATGCGGACGGCCACGTGGTGATGCTTGCCGAAAGCCGGGTGGGCCTTGCGGGCACGGCCGCCAGTATCCGGCAATTGTCGCGGGTGATGGGACTGACGCGGGCTCGGCTGTATCAGTTGCTCAATAGCATCAGCGACATCATGCGGGTCCGCTGGCCCAGCGGCCGATTCGTGCTCCACGGCTTGCGCACGCATTTCGACGCCCTGGCCGAGCACGACCCCCACGCCGACCTGCGCGAGTTCCATGCGGCGGTGGAACTCTTCTTCCCCACCCCGCGGCGCACGGCCGCCGAGGATCCGAGGGCCGGCCAGTCGCCCGATGGCCACGAGGACGAGGAGATCGGCACCGCAGCGCCGGGTCACGAATCAAGCAATCCGCCCGCCAGCCATTCGGCGGCTGGGCATCCCGTCTCGCCGCCGGCCTCGCACCCGCCGTTGGTCAGCCTCCACGCCGCCGATTGAGGCAAGCGCCGGCCCTAGGCCGGGGCCGCGTCGCTGCGACTAAGTCGCCACGCGTGTGGGCGCCAGGCCGGCCCAACCCGTCACGCGCCGGCGGGGCCTTTGCGCCCGGCCGAGACTTTGGCAGAATAGTCCGGGCCGGGGGGCCGCTCGGACCAGCGTCGCCGTATGGCCCCGGCAGCCTTTCGTGGCGTGTAGTCCCCAAGCCAGGAGGAATCTTCTCATGGAACACAAGCTGCCCGTTCTGCCTTTCGCCAAGGATGCTCTGGTCCCCTATATGTCGGCCGAGACGCTGGAATACCACTGGGGCAAGCATCACGCGGCCTATGTGGCCAACCTCAACAAGCTCATTCCCGGGACGGAGTTCGAAAACGCCAGCCTGGAGGACATCATTCGCCGGGCCACGGGGCCGGTGTTCAATAACGCGGCCCAGGTGTGGAACCACACGTTCTTTTGGAATTGCCTTTCGCCCAAGGGGGGCGGGGAGCCCGGCGGCAAGCTGGCCGACGCGATCCGCAGCCAGTTCGGTTCGTTCGCCCAGTTCCGCGAGCAGTTCACGGCGGCCGCGGTGGGGCATTTTGGCTCGGGTTGGGCGTGGCTGAGCCGCGACCGGGACGGCAAGCTAGTGGTCGAAAGCACCGCCAACGCCATGAACCCGCTGCGCGAGGGCCGCGTGCCCCTATTGACCTGCGACGTCTGGGAGCACGCCTACTATATCGACTACCGGAACGCCCGGGCCAAGTTCGTCGAGGCCTTCTGGAACCTGGTCAACTGGGACTTCGTGCAAAGCCTCTAGTCTCGAATGGCACGGTTGATTGCCAGCACGGCGGCGGGCAAGTGGCTTTGGGGGCGGCCGCGCGCCGCATCGCCCAGCCTCGGCGAACGGCGGGGTGGCCGCTGCCGGCTGGGCCCTTCAATCCCGCCACCGCAGCCGTTTCAAGTGGCTCAAGAAGCTCAGCGTGATGGCGTCGAACACCCGGGAAAGCTGTTCGAACTCGCGGTCCTCGGCCTGCCAGAAGATCGAATACGTCGCGTGATCGCCCCGCAGGCAACGGATCTTGGCCGTGTTCGTCAGGTCCAGATAGAAGAAGTTCAGGTCGTAGCCCACGAGGTCCCAGCCCGCCACGTTTTCGTCGGCCCGCTCGTCCTCCATCCCCTCGTACTCCTCGCGCATGGCCTCCACCGCCTTCTGCGCCAAGCGCGATGGGTCGGCCCAGCGGGGATGCACTGCGATGGACCAGAACGCCCCGCCCGGGCTGTACACCGTGACCGAGCGCTGCCCCGAAACAGCGTCTTCTTCGTCCAGCGTCCAGTTCTCGGGGTATTGGAAATGGAGGCCAAGCTTGTTGAATACCGCAGGCATGGGCGAACCTCCTTTGCGGCCACCCGGAGCCGCCTGGCAAGCCGCCGCTTGCGGTGGGGACCCCCGCCGAGCGAAACCATTTCGCAATCACGGCTGGCCCGCGACGCCGCCTGATAGGTTGGTTTTTCCGGAACGGCCCGGCGTCCCGGCTTGCCGGCCGCGCCTTCGCGAATCCTACCGCGCCGCACCCGCGGCGAAAACAGGGCGGCGCCGGCCGGGTGTGCTGGCGCCGCAGTTCGCGACGTGGCGGGCCGGCCAGGGCCTATGGCCGGGGGTGCAACCGCAGGCCGCTTCCAGCCCGTGGACTTACGAAGCCCGGCGTGTCGAAAGCAGGCGCTGGAGCATGGCCGAGGTGCTGGCGTGCTGCGCCTGAAGTTCTTCCAGGCTTGCCCGTTCCTTCTCCACCACCGCCGCCGGAGCACGCCGCACGAAGTTCTCGTTGGCCAGTTTGTTCCGCTGGGCCTCGATGCGGGCATCCAGGCGGGCCAGTTCGTGCCGTTTGCGGGCGATTTCGGCCTCCAGATCGATGAGTTCGGCCAGGTCCACGTACACTTCCATCCCCGGCAGCGTCGCGTTGGCGCTGAGCAGCGGGGGGTGCACGTCGGGCCCCCATGCCGTGGCGCGGGCGCCGGCCAGCGCCTGGAAATACGGGACCAGCGGGGCCAAGAGATCGGCGGTCTCGGCATCGCACCGAACGGCAAACGCGATCTCCTGGCGCGGGGGGACATTCTGCCGGCTGCGGATTTCGCGCACCGCCCGGAGCACCTCCTGGAACCGGGCGAACCGCCGCTCGATTTCCGCGTTCCGGCGGGCGGCATCGGCCTCGGGCCACGGCGCGATCATGATGCTGGGCTCGGCCCGGCGGAGCCTGTCGATCCCCCGCACCGGCGCCGCCTCGCCCAGCAACTGCCACACCTCTTCGGTCAGAAACGGGATCATGGGGTGCAACAGCCGCAACAGCGTGTCCAGCGCGTGCGTCAATACCCGCTGGGCCACCGGCCGGGATGCCGGGTCCTGCAACCGCCCCTTGACCATCTCCACATAAAAGCTGCAAAACTCGTCCCAGGCGAAGGTGTACAGGCAGCGGGCCGCCTCGGCAAACTGGTACCGCTCCAGCGCCTCGCTGACCTCTTGGGTGACCGTGGCCAGCCGGCTGAGCACCCAGCGGTCTTCGATCCGCAGTTGGTCCTCGGAAACCGCGGCCGGGGCATACCCCTGCAGGTTCAACAGCGCAAACCGCGAGGCGTTCCACAGCTTGTTGCAGAAGTTGCGGGCGATCTCGAACCGCTCGCTGACCACCGCCGCCCGGGGTAGCGCCCGATCTTCCGGCCGCTCTGCCCACTGCGTGGAAAACTCCTTCTTGCACTGCGGGCAGCGGATCCGCGGCAGCAGGCGGTTCTCCCGCGTCTGTTCCACCAGGGCTGTGCAGTGCGGGCACTCGAAGGCCACCGGCATCCGGATGTCTTGCGTCTCGGTGGTGAGGTACGCCAGCCCGAAGCGGAGCGCATCGGCCCCGAACTTCTCGATCACGTCGATCGGGTCCACCCCGTTGCCCTTGGATTTCGACATCGTCTCGCCGTAGGCATCGAGGATCTTGGGGTGGATGAACACCTCGCGGAAAGGCACCTCGCCGCAGTTATAGAGGCCGGTGAGCACCATGCGGGCCACCCACAGGGTGATGATGTCGCGGCTGGTGATGAGCACGCTGGTGGGGTAATAGTAGCGGAGTTCGGGTGTGGCGTCGGGCCAGCCCAGCGTCGAGTGCGGCCAAAGGGCCGAGCTGAACCACGTATCCAATACATCTTCCTCCCGCCGCAAGCGGTGCCCCGGAATGGCGTCGGCCGGCAAGTCCCCCTCTTGGGCGCAAATGAGCCATTGCCGGCCGTCCGGGTCCCAGCGCCAAACCACGTCCTCACGCCCGGCAAAGGCGCGGCGCAATTGGTCTTCGCTGGCGGTGTCGCAGTACCAGATCGGAATCTGGTGCCCCCACCAAAGCTGCCGGCTGATGGGCCAGTCGCGCTTCTCGCTCAGCCAGTCGAGATACCCCTTGCTGTAACGCGGGGGGACGATCTTCACCCGGCCGGTGGTTACCGCGTCCATGGCCATCTGGCTCAGCCGGTCCATGCGCACAAACCACTGGTCGGTCAGCATGGGTTCGATGGGCGTTTTCGAGCGATCGGAGTGCGCCAGGTCGATGGGCCGGTCCTCCACCCTGGCCACCAGCCCCTGCGTTTCCAGATCGGCCACCACCCGCTGCCGCGCCTCCAGCACCGAAAGCCCGCGGTACGCCCCGGCGTTTTCGTTCAGCGTGCCATCGGGGTTGAGGATGTTGATCATCGGCAGGTTCTGGCGCAGCGCGACCTCGTAGTCGTTGGGGTCGTGGGCCGGCGTGATCTTCACGCAGCCCGTGCCCATCTCGGGTTTGGCCCAGGGGTCGGCCACCAGGGGGATGGGCCGGTTCATCAAGGGGAGCATCACCCGGCGCCCGGCCCGGGCCATGTCGCGCAGCACCAAGAGTTCCGGCAACAATTCCCGCCGCCGACGGCGCACGTCCTCCAGTTCCGCCGCCAGGGCCTGTTTTTCCCGGGCCGGGGCCTCGGCCAGCTTCCGCGCCAGCTCGCCCTCCACCCGCTCCAAGGCCCCTGCGGGGTCCGGATGGACGGCCACGGCCGTGTCGCCCAGCATGGTCTCCGGCCGCGTCGTGGCGATCATCACCCGCTGCGGCTCCCCCGGCTGCGGATCGATCACCGGGTAATAGAAATACCAGAAATGGCCGGGCACGGTCTCGTGGAATACCTCGTCGTCGGCCACCGCGGTCTGGAGCAGCGTGTCCCAGTTGACCAGCCGTTTGCCGCGGTAGATCAGCCCGTCGCGGAACAGCCGGAAAAACGTGTGCCGCACCGCCCGGGCACATACCGGGTCCAACGTGAACCGCGTCCGCGACCAGTCGCAGCTACACCCCATCTGCTTGAGCTGGCTGAGGATGCGGGCCTCGTACTGGTTCTTCCACGCCCAGATGCGAGCCACCAGCCCCTCGCGCCCCAGATCGTGCCGGGTCTTGCCCTCTTCTTCCAGCAGGCGGCGCTCGACCACCGCCTGCGTGGCGATGCCCGCGTGGTCGGTGCCGGGCATCCAGAGCGCCTCGTAGCCCTGTTGGCGGCGCCAGCGCGTGACGATGTCTTGCAGGGTGTTGTTGAGCGCATGCCCCATGTGCAGCGCGCCGGTGACGTTCGG
>JBBIQF010000348.1:0-6910 GCA_037442445.1 Planctomycetaceae bacterium | reverse complement strand
GCGGACCGGCAGTGATAGCTGGAGGCTTGCCATTGGCCCCCTTTACCCGGGTCGCTTCGCTTGCCACCCTGTGCCGCAAGGGGAGCAGGTAGCTACTGCGGCTGCCCCCCGGGTGCAGCCAGCGTTTTCTCCGCTTGGCTCCCAAGCACTCCCCTCTTGGCCAGCGAAGAAATAGGAGTACGCGGCGCCAGCGATGCTCCATCGCGGGGGCGTGCCGACGGAAAGCCCGCGGGAAAAAGAGGGGACCCGTTAGTGGCGTTTCTCCCGCAAAAAGGGGCGGGAACTGCTTGTGGTCCGGTCGGCAACCGGCGGCTCTCGGCAGCGGCTGCACCCGTGGGCCCCAAGAGCCGCGTAGCCCAGCCGCGCCGCACGCCGCTCCGCCAGAAACGAGGTACGTCCCCGTTTCACGGACCCCGTTTCACTGAGCTACCCGGCCAGGATTCGAACCTGGAATAAGGGAACCAAAATCCCTTGTGTTGCCAATTACACCACCGGGTAGAGGCCGGACCCATGTGGGGGTCGGCCGCTTGACACCCACCTGAGGGGTGCGGCTGCGGCCCATCAGACATTAATAAGTCTATGGGCCGGGCTTTTCTGGTGCAAGGGCGGGGCCGGCCCGTGGGGGCGTCGGGTGGGGTGGATAACCGGAATTGCGATACCGACCGGGGGCCCGGAAAACAATGGTAGGAGGATCGAGTGGGACCCTGGTAGGTTCGAGTGGGATTCTGTGTCCGGCCGGGTTGCAGTGCTCCGTTGCAACGGCGGGGAGCAGAGAATACGGAAGCAAGGGGCCACTGGCCTTTCTGGGGAGTTGGCCGGATTGGAGGCCGGCGGGATGGGGGCGGTTTTGCCTACCCGCCTGCCGGGGCGTATTGGCCGGCCGAAGCGGGCTGGTAGGAGCAATCGGGTTCGGCGGCCAGGGGATCGCCGGTGATGGCGAACGCGCGGGCACGGCTGCCGCCGCAGATCTGCCGGTATTCGCAGATGCCGCAATTGCCGCCGAAGCGGTCTGGGTCGCGGAGGGCGACGAAGGTGGGGTGCCGCTGGTAGACTTCGACCACCGAGTCGTGCGGGAACCGGCCGCAGCACAGGGGGAGGAAGCCGGCGGGGTAGATTTCGCCGGTGTGTCCGACGAACATCACCCCTTTGCCATCGCCCACGCCCAGGGGTGCTCGGTGCAAGCGTTTGCCGTCGTCGGTGGTTCGGCCGGCCCGGCCGGCCAGCGGGTGCCCTCCGTGTTGCAGCACCCAGCGGCGGTAGTGGGGGGCTTCGGTGGTTTTGATGGCGAACGGTTTGGTCTGGGCATGGTGCCACAGTTTTTCGAAAGCGATCTCGTATTCATGGGGCGAGATGCGTTGTTCGAGGACGCCCCGGCCGACGGGCACCAGGAAGAAGACCGACCACATGGCGATGCCTCGGGGTGCCAGGGCCTCGGCCATGGCGTCGATCTGGTGGAAGTTGCGGCGGGTGATGGTGGTATTGACCTGGACGGGGAGGCCCAATTGGCGGGCATCGTCCAACATGCGGAGGGTCCGCTCGAAGCTGCCGGACCAGCCCCGGAAGGCATCATGCGTTTGGGCATCTGCACCGTCCAGGCTATGCCCAGGGCGGTGATGCCGGCTTCTTTGGCGCGGGCGAAGGCCTCGCGGGTGGCCAGGGGGGTGGCCGAGGGGGTCAGCGCGGTGGCCAGTCCTAGGCGGGTAGCGTGGGCGATCAGCTCGAACAGATCGGGGCGTTTGAGCGGGTCGCCGCCGGTCAGTACCACGTGAGGCGGCCGGGGGAAGGTAGCCACCTGTTCGAGCAATTGTTTGGCCAGCGGGGTGGTCAGTTCGTGGGGATCGGCCGTCTCCTTGGCCGAGGCCCGGCAGTGCTTGCACACCAGGTCGCAGGCCTGGGTGACCTCGTAATAGAACATCAGCGGGCTGGTGGGAAAGTCGTCGCGTGTGTATTCGGGAGGCGGCATTGGCATCTCGCACTTGCGGGGCCACGGGTTTGGATGGAGCACGGGTTTGCCGCGGCAGGGCGTAACCGTTCACTGCCGAAGGCACGCCTAGTGAGCGGCTGCGCAAACCCACTTGGTCATTGGGACTTGGTCATTGGGACTTGGTGACAGGTCGTTGGTGATTGGTCCTTGGTGGTTGGGTCTTCGTCATTGGTCCTTCGCCCTTCGGCATTCGACATTCGTCCTTCGTCATTCGTTCTTCGATATCCGTCATTGTCCATTATACGCGGTGTCCTCCTTCCGGCAGGGTGGAAGCGCCGTGCGGCGCGGTTTGGGGGCAGGCCGTGCGGGGTGCCAGGCAGGGGCGTGCTGGCCAGCGACCGGCATCGTTGGCCGCCGTGGGCTTTTGGGGGTTCCCGCGGTGGAGGTCACAGGAGATACGTCTTGGCGATGGTGAAGTAGATGACGATTCCTGTCACGTCGACCAATGTGGCGACGAAGGGGCTGGACGCGAAGCCCGGGTCGATGCCCAGGCGTTTGAAGATCAGGGGGAGCATCGAGCCGGTGATGGTCCCCCACAGGCAGATCAGGGCGACGGCCTGGGCGATGACCCAGGCCAGTTCCCAATGGCTGACGGATCCGAGGATACCTTGGGGGGTCAGGGCAGCGCGGACAAAGCCGATGCAGCCCAGGGTGGCGCCCAGGGCCAGGCCCATGAGGACTTCGTGGGCCAGCACGCGGTACCAGTCGCGGACGGTGATTTGTCCCAGTGCGATGGCGCGGGTGATGAGGGTGGCGGCCTGGGAACCGGAGTTTCCGCCGGTGGAGATGCACAGGGGGACGAAGAGGCTCAGGGCGACGATCTGTTTGATGGCGTCTTCGAAACTGGCCAGGGCGGTGAAGGTGAACAGTTCGGCGACGAAGAGCATGGCCAGCCAGCCGGCCCGCTTGCGCCACACGGTGAGAAACGCGGTATCAAGGTAGCTTTCGACCAGGGGGGCCATACCGCCCATGTGGTAGGCATCTTCGGTGGCTTCTTCGACCACGACATCGATGACGTCGTCGTGGGTGATGATGCCCAGCATGTGGCGTTCCTGGTCGACGACGGGGATGGCCAGAAGGTCGTAGCGGGCGACCTTGCGGGCGACTTCCTCGCGGTCGTCGGTGACATTGACGGTGACGATCTCGCGTTCCATAAGGTCGCGGAGGACGGTATCGGGGCGGCCCATGGCCGAGAGCAACTGCCGTGCCGAGACCAGGCCCTCCAGATGGTCCTGGCTATCGACGATGTAGATGTAGTAGATGGTTTCCAGTTCGGCGGCCTGGCGGGCGAGTTCGTCAAGGGCCTCGCGGACCGTGAGGTCTTCGGGCAGGCGGGCGAACTCGGTGGTCATGATGGCCCCGGCCGTGTTCTCGGGATACGCGCGCAGGCGGAGGATGTCGCGGCGTTCGGCGGCGGGGAGGAGGGGCAACAGTTCGGCCACCAGCTCCGGCTCCAGCGCGTTGAGGATATCCACGCGATCGTCTGGCGGCAGGTGGGCGATGAACTCGGCGATTTGCTGGCGGTCGGCCAGGCGAATGATGTCGAGCTGCTTGTCGCGGTGGAAGTAGCTGAATATCTCGACCCGCACCGGCATGTCGGCATACTGGAGGACGCGCCAGGCCTCGTCCGGGGTGAGGCCTTCCATGAAGTCGGCCGTGCGTGCCGGGTGCAGCGCAGTACAGAACTCCCGCAGCTCGGCCGCGTTGTTCTCGGCCAGCATTTCGCGAAGTTCCGGCAAGTAGAGGGTGTTCGGCAGCGACATGGCAGTGCCCTCGCAGTCGGTGGCCCACCGGGGAGGTTTGCACGACAAGGCGGTGAATTGTAAACTCGGCCGGAAGAAGTGCCTATCCGCAAGAGTACCTATCTTTGGCGGCTCTGCCGCGCGATGGGGGAGAAGGATGGCTGGCCCTGACCGACCGCTGGACCGGGGAAGCTCCGCCCGGTTTTTCCGAGACCCGAGTCGGCCGGGCATGGCCGCGGGGCGGGGCCTAGGGCGCGATGCCCGCGCTGGGCTGCCGGGTATTTCAGGGGGGATTTGCCTTTGCGCAACGGTGCTGGCGGCCTTGGTGGTGTTGGGGGCGGGCGGGGGAGGACGGCTGGCCGCTGCCGAGCCTGCGGCCAAAGCGAAGCCGGTTGCCGAGGCGAAGCCGATCGCCGCGACGGAGCCCGCTGCCGCGGCCACTCCGGCACCCGAGGGGGGAGGTTCGCTGCGGGTCATGACGCTCAACTTGGCCCATGGCCGCGGCACCGAGGGGCATCAGGCGACCCAAACGCGCCAAAAGATCGCCGCGAACCTAGCGAAGGTGGCCGAGTTGGTCCGCCGCCATCGCCCGGACGTGTTGGCCCTTCAAGAGGCGGACGGCCCTTCGGTTTGGAGCGGGCTGTTCGACCACGTGCAATGGCTCAGCGACAAGACGCAGATGGCGCACCGGTACCGGGGGGCTCATGTGGACCGGGTGGGGCTGTGCTATGGCACGGCGCTGGTGTCGCGGTACGCCCTTGCGGCGCCGTTTTCGGTGGCGTTTTCGCCGTCGCCACCCACGCCCACCAAGGGTTTTGTGGCGGCGAAAGTGGCCTGGCCCGGCCGGCCGGATATGCTGGTCCAAGTGGTCTCGGTGCATTTGGATTTCGCCCGGCCGGCGGTAAGGGCCCGGCAGGTCGACGAGATGGCCAAGCGCCTGGCGGAGCACAAGCATCCGCGGGTGGTCATGGGCGATTTCAACGCCCAGTGGTCGGATCGGCACAGTGCGGTACGTGCGGCCGCCGAGGCCCTCGGACTGCGTGCGTATCAGCCCGAGTCAGACACGCCCTACACATTCGGTACGCTCAAGCGGCGACTGGATTGGATTTTGATTTCGGAAGAGCTGGAGTTCGAGGAGTACGTGACGCTGCCCGAGGTGGTTTCGGACCATCGGGCCGTGATGGCCGTGCTGCGCCTGGCCGGCCAGCCAAAGCCGGCTCGGCCCTCGGGCAAGCGAATGCTCTCGGAAGGCCGCGGGGGTTGCGGGTAGAATCGCCCCCAAACGGAAGACCGTATGCTTGCCGAGGGTCCCTCTCTATGCACCCGGCCATCGAGCGACTTGTTTTCGCGCTTGTCCTGGCCCTGCTTGGTGTTAGCTCTTGCATGGACGCCTGGGGCGCCGCCCAGCCATCGGCCTCCGGCGGGGAACAGGAGACCCCTCTTACGGACCCCTTGGCGTGCGAGGCAACCCAAAGTGACGCAGGGCTTCATGATGTGTTTTTCGTATCCCCGGATAGGGGGTGGGCGGTGGGCGATCGCGGTGCGATTTGGCACACTCGCGATGGTGGTAAGCATTGGGTTCTCCAGCGCTCTAGGGTGGCCTGCCGATTGGAGGCGGTTTGCTTTGCGACCCCCGACGTCGGGTGGGCGGTTGGTGGATATCCGGAACCCTACCTCCAGTGGGGCAGTGGCGTTTTGCTTACCACCCAAAATGGCGGAGAGCAGTGGGTTCGGCAACAGCGCACTAAGCTGCCGTGGCTCAAACGGGCCGGGTTATTCCACCCCCGTGCTGGGTGGGCTTTGGGCGGTACATCGGGGCTATTCCCATCGGGCGCGTATCGTACCGAAGCCTTTGGCGCCGAGTGGGTTCCGTTTGCGGGCACGCACGCCGGGAGCTGGGTGGCCGGCGACTTCATGAGCCCGGCAGAAGGGGCCTTGGTGGACCTCGATGGCAATTTTGCGGTGGTCCGCCAGGGGCGTTTAGTAACGGCATCTGGCCCCCAGTTGGGCTTGCGCCGGGCAGCGCAGATGCGGCTTCTTCCAGGGGGCAAGGGCTGGCTGGTGGGGCAAGGGGGCTTGGTCTTGTGTACCAACGATGGCGGACAGACGTGGCAGCCGCCCCCGCAGGCGCTACCCGAGGAACTGGCCCGGCACTTCGATTTCGAAGCCCTTGCGGTTTGGGGGCCGCACGTGTGGATCGCCGGCACACCGGGAACGCGCATCTTTTATTCGCCGGACGAAGGGCATAGCTGGTTCGCTGCCGCGACAGGACAATCGCTTCCTATCCGGGCGATGTGTTTCGTGGATGGGCGCTGCGGCTATGCGGTGGGCTCGCTGGGGACCATTCTGGCCACCACCGACGGCGGACAGACGTGGGTCCGCCAGCGGGCCGGCGGTACCCGGGCGGCCGTGCTGGGAATCTTCGCCCGGCCGGAGGATATTCCGTTTGAACTCCTTGCTCGCGTGGCGGGCAACGATGGCTACTTGACGGCCGTAGAGGTGGTGTGCCGCAGCGAACGCGGCGGGGCGGCGGATGCGCCGGGAGGGCTTGCCGACCGGCTGGCCGAGGCGGTCCTTCGGGCTGGCGGCAGCGAGGCGAACGTCGCGTGGCAGTTTCCGCTTCACCCCGCGGGGGTTGGGCTGAGCAAAGCGAAGACGCTTGCGCTTTGGGATGCCACGAATGCCGGCCGCGGCCTGGAGGAGTTGGAAAGCTGGGTGGTGGCCCGCATCCGCATGTGGCGGCCCAACGTGATCGTGTTGGGCGAGGTTTCGGGGCCCGCCCGGCCCGAGGTCGCCTTGATTCAGCAAGCGGCACTGCGCGGCGTTTTGCAGGCCGCCGATCGTGGGGCCTTTGCCGATCAGATCGAGCGGCTGGGCCTGCCTGCCTGGCAAGTCCAGAGCGTGTACACGGCGTTGCCGCTTTCGGCTCGGGGGGCGGTGGTGGTTCCGGCCAGCCAGTTGGCCGATCGGCTGGGTTCTTCGGTAGGCGATGTGGCCGACGATGCGCGGGCGCTATTGGCCGACCGTTTCAACCCCGGGCCCGAGTCGGTGGCGTTCGAGGTGCTGTGGCAGCACGGTTCTGCGCCGCGTGGGGGGCGGGAGTTGTTGGGCGGCCTGGCCGAGCCTGCGGGGAGCGAGGCGCGGCGTGCGCCGCTATTTCCGCATCCGCAGACGGTAGAGCGTG
>JBBIQF010000347.1:0-6919 GCA_037442445.1 Planctomycetaceae bacterium | reverse complement strand
TACCTCCTTCGTAAGTTCGCTGAAGGCCAGGGCCAGAGCGCCGGAGAGTTCTACACCCCTCGTGAGGTAGCGGTGCTCATCGCTCGCCTCCTCGACCCGCAGCCCGGCATGAGCGTCTACGACCCGTGCTGTGGCTCCGGCGGCCGAAGTACCGCCCGATCTCGCTCAGCGCCGCCCGGGTGTGCTTGCGGGCCAGCCACATGGCCAGCATCCGCGGCTGGCTGGCGCTCTTGGACTTGGACGGCGAACGCAAGCTTTCGGCCTCCACCCCGAAGGCATGGCAGACCGCCTTCTCGATATCCTGCAATCGCACGAGGCGCTGGCTGTGGCGGATCATGTCGGCCAGGGTTTCCTCGGCCAAAGCGCGATCGATGCTCCGGCCCGAGGCCACGCTGGCGGCCTGCAACCGGCATAGCGCGCCGGACAGTTCGCGGGCGTGGTTGGTCAGCCGCGCCGCGATAAAATGCCGCACCTCGTCAGGCACCTCCAGGCCCATGCGGCAGGCCATCTGGCCGACGATCTCCACACGCATCTCATAGTCGGCGGCCTGGAGTTCGCACACCATCCCGCTTTCCAGCCGGGTGCGCAGTTCCGTACCCAGTTCGGCCAGTTCCGCGGGGGGTCGATCGGCGGCGAAGACCAACTGCCGGCCCTCGCGCATCAAATGGTCGATGGTATTCAATAGCTCGATGAGCGTGGCCCGCTTGCCGCAAAAGAACTGGAGGTCATCCAGCGCCAGCATCTCCACGCCGCGGCACTTTTGCCGGAAGTTGGGTGTTCCGGTACCCCGCAGCGCTTGGAGAAAGCCGGTGGTGAATTGCTCGGCCGTCAGATACAAGCACGCACTGCGGGGCCGCTGCCGCCGGAAACTCGAACATAGCGCGCGCAACAAATGGGTCTTGCCCACGCTGGTCGGGCCGTAAAACAATACCGGCGACAATGCACCCGGCCGCTGGAGTATCATCTCGGCCGTCTTGCGCGCGGTGTGATTGCGGCGGCCCGCCACGAAGCTTTCCAAACCCGGCGGCGATGCCTGCGCCGCGGGGGGCAGAGGGGGCTCGCCGACCCGGCCCGTGGCGGCGGGCAGCGGGGTGGAATCCTCCGGGCCCGACGTGTCGGCCGGCGGGCTGCCCGGCCCCTCCTCAGCGGGCGACTCCACCCGAAAGACGACCTCGGGGCGGACTCCCAGGGCTTTGGCGCCGGCCAGTTCCAGCGATTGCCGGAAATTGGCACGGAGCCAGTCCTGGAAAAAAGGTGTCGGCGCGCTGACGATCAGCCTCGTGCCGTCGATCTCCAGGCGGGTCCCCGCGCCGAACCAGAAGTCGTAGCGCGGCCGACCGACCTCCTCGACGAGGGCACCCCGCAAGACCGACACGATTTCCGTATCGCCCTTTGTCACTTCCTGCCATCCCCAGCGCACACTCTCCCCGCGCCGCGGTCTGGTGGACCCGACTGCCAATGGCCCCCGCGCGGAGGGCGGAGGTCTTGGGAGGAAAAGGCGCGATCTTCGACGGCACGCGGCCGTCTCGGTCCCTGTTTGTGTCACCCGATGAGGCTTGATTGTAGCCGTGCTAGCACGCCTGTCAAACCACCGCCAAGTTGCCTGGGCAAGCCCGCGCTTGCCCATTGCCCAGCCTCCCGCAAGACCCCAGAAAAACGCGGCCTGACCCGCATAGCTTCGCGCGTCGGCCTGCCGACACGCTACCACACCGGCCGTGGAAAACGTGTTGAAAGCCGCCGTGCGTTCCCCCGGCCGGCTGCCATTCACGACAAAGCTAAGTGACGCCGCCATCGGCACAAACGCACCGTCCGAGAAAACGCCGCCGGGGCACTGGTCGGCCGGCCGTGCCGCCAAGAGCATCGCCGCCGAGCAAGAAGCGTCCCCAACGGAAAGTCCGCGCTGCGAGAACTCCCCGAGCAATAGGTCCGCCCAAGCCCCCGCACCCCTTTTGCGTCGATGGCCTGCCGCAAATCAGGCGGGGAACACCTTGGCATAGCAGTGCCGCTGATCCCAGGCGGTGAACCCCAGGCTGGCGTACACCGCCAACGCAGGATGGTTAGCCGCATCGACCGCGGCAACCAAACGCGAACGCCCCGCCAGCCGAGCCCGCCACTGCGCCCAGCGAACCAACTGCCGGCCCCATCCGCGCCCCCGCCCAGGGGCGGCAATGCCCATATACACCAATTCGCAGCAATCCTCTCGGGGATGATCGGCCAAAAGCACGCACCCTATGTCCTGGCCCTGGTGGCGGGCGATGGCCCAATGGTCGGGCTGGAAATTGCCGGTGCCGCGGTAGCCGGCCAGCACATCCTCGATGTCCCGCACGCCATCCAGCGCAGGGCAGTCCAAACTGCCCTCGTAGGTGGCCAGCACTACCCGGGCGAGGCGGGAATGACTCTCTGGATCGTACGCCTCGAACTGCAAGTCCTCGGTAGGCTCGGAAAACGGAAAATCCTGCCGGAAGCTCACAAGATAGATAAGGTCCGCAATATAGACAAACTGCCAAGAGTTCAAGAGCTGCCGCTCTTCCGGTTCGACTTGGCTCAACAGCGTGTTGGCCAGGCGAACCGCCCCGGATTGCAGCCGAGCGATCATCTCGGCCATGAGGGAACCCGCCACGGATGGCGGCGCTTGCGGCGACAGGCGGGGGGGCCATACCAAGGCGGTGCGCCCCGGCTGGAGTTGGTAGAGGGCTGCCCCCAGCAGGCGGCCCCCATCGCGGGCCTCGAGCACCCACTCCGGCCGGACTATGCCCTCCTGGATCGCTGCCTCGTAGATCGCCCGGTACTCGGCGGCCTGCTGGGGATCGAACCGGCTGAAGACCAACGCCAGTGCCTCGGCTAGGCCACTGGGTGTCGCCGGACTTGCAATACTCATCGCACGCTTGCGAGCCATTGGTGCGAACCTTACCGCCTCAGGTGCGGAGTTGCAACGGCGCCTGCGCAGCCCGCCAAGCGGCCCCGCGCCTCGGGCTTCACACCGCCTGCCCAAAAAACCGTTGGCACGGGCTGCCGACGAGCCGGCGGGAGTTGGCTCTGGACAGCCGCCGGGGAACTTCTCGCCCGTCCTGGCCGGGGAGGGTGCGGGACCATTCGCACGCGGTATAATCCCAAGAGGGATACATGGCGTGACCGGAGGCGAGCACCATGGCCCGACTCTTGTCGTACATCACGCTTGTGTTGACGGTCGTTTGGGCGGGGCAGGCCGCGGGTCAATCGGCACTGGAGCGGCTGGAACGCGAAATCCGCAGCCGGCTGGCGGCTCCCGCGCCGGGCGCACCGCAACCGCCGCCCGCTGCTAAACAGTCCCCGCCCGCTCCCCCTGCCGCGAAAGCCGACCGGCAGGCCAACGCGCAAGATCAGCCGTACTTGGGGGCGGTGACCGTGGACACGTTGGACCGCGGCCGGGGTGTGCGCGTCACCGAAGTGGTACCGGGTTCGCCGGCTCAAGCTGCGGGGATTCAGCCCGGCGACCTGTTGACCGGCCTGGGTGGTGTCCGGATCCGCACCCTGGAGGATTTCGACGAGATCATGCGGGAAGTCCGTCCGGGAATGACGCTTACCGTGGAGGTCCTCCGGGGTAAGGAGCCGCACAAGGTGAATGTAACCTTTGCCCGGGCGGAGCCCGCCAAACACCCCGCCGCAGTTGACCGGGGCAACGCCAAGCCGAAATCCGATGGGAACAAGCCGCCGGCCGCCCCGCTGGACGCCGCGGCGGGAGAAAAGCCCGGGGCCACGCCCAAGGTCGTCTGGCGCGCCGCGCCGGCGCCGAAGATTCCGCCGCCCCCGCCGGAACCGGCCCCGCCTGGCCCATCGCCCGAGGCTCGACCCAAGCAGGGCGTGGCCGGGGGGCTGCCAGCCCTCGTGCCGCCCGAAAAAGCCAAACCCGCTGCCGCGGGCCAAGAGGGCAACGTCGAGGCCCGCGTATCTGCCTTGGAGGCACGGCTGCGACAACTCGAGGAGCGGCTTGCCCGAATCGAAGAAGCCTTGCGCAGCAAGGAGGAGGCCAAGGCCAAGCCATAGCCGCGCCGTTGGCCAGCGTGATCAATAGCGAGCGGCCAGAGGGAGCAGGGAGCACGAAGCGGGGAGCAGGGAGCAGGGGGCACGGAGCAGGGAGCGATCAAGAACGGGCCGCCAGGTTCGTCGCGGCGGTGCAAGCCGTACTCTAGCGGCCTCGCGCTTTTTGTTGGTCATTGGTGCTTGGTCATTGGTGCTTCCTCCGACATTCGTCATTTGGCTTTCGTCATTCGTCATTCGCCATTCCCCGGGGCCCGCGTGCGTGCAAAGCACGCACCCCACTTTGCTGCCTGCTTCCTTCTCTGGCACAGCGCCACGCTGTGAAGTATTCTGGAAAGCCAGAGATGGCCTGGCTGCATAGGAGACGGCAAGCATGAGGAACACTTTTGGCCGGTGGAAAGCGGGTGGCAATGCCCCTGCTGATGCGGTGTTTCTCGTTGCCGGGCGGCTCCCCTGGTGCATGTTCGCGGTGGCGGTCGCGGTGATGGTGGCCAAGGCCGGGGTGTGGTCCCCGGCGGCCGAGCCGACGTTCGGCTTCTTGGCCCCGGGCGGCCAGGCGGCCGATTTGGGGCCCGAGGCCAAAGCCGCCTGGCAACTGGCCGAGAAGTTGGTGGGGGCCCGCTTGGTGCTGGTTCCGGCCGATGGCCGCTTCGTGGATATCCAGGGCAAGGAGATCGCGCTGGGGCAATTCACCGTGTTGTGGTATCACCAGGGCGACGGGGCGGGGCCGACGGCGGTGGCCGGGGCGAGGTCGTTCCCCATGTTGCGGCAGTACGTGCAGTCGGGCGGCCGGCTGTTCCTTTCCGGAGCCGCCTTGGCTATGGCGCACACGCTGGGGATCGAGCCGGCGGCCCCGCGCTCGGCCGCTGGCGGAAAGGGTCCCTACCTGGCGGGCGTGGTGCCGGTGGAGCCGCGCCACCCGGTGTTCGAGGGGCTATCGGCCGGCGACGTGCCGGGCTCGGCGGTGCTGGTCAACGACACGGGCTATCCGGCGTATGCCGATTTTCATGGCTCGGGGGGCCCGGCGGGCGGGATGCTTTTGGCGCGGGCCAACTGCGGCCAGGAGAATCCTCTGGCCGAGTACCAACTGGGCAAGGGGCGGATCATTGTGATGGGGTGGCGGCTGCCGCACTATGCGCACGCGGCCAACCCGTATCGCGCCAACCTAGAGCGGCTGACCGCCAACATCTTGCACTACCTGGCAAGCGAGCGGCAATGGCAGCCGGTGCGGATTCGGCCCGTGGCCGCGGGCAGCCCCGCCCAGCCCGGCGTTCCGCAAGCCCAGTGGGAAGCCTTGGAATTGGCGGTGCGGGACTTGATGGCGGACTTCGGCCCGCGCTATCCCAATGGCCACGAGTATCTCCGCCAGCTCCAGGCGCTCCGCAAAGAGCATGACGCCCTGCGGGCGGCCAAGGTGCTTGAGGCCTCCCATGTGGAGCGGCTGCGCGAGTTGGCCGATCGGTTCCGCGCATTGCAGCGCGATGCCCTTCTGGATCACCCTTTGCTGCGGGGAAAGCGGCTGTTATTCGTCGAGCGGGGCGCGGGCAATCTGGGATTGCCGGCCAACTGGGAAAGCAATTCCAGCCTGGCCCGCACAGGGTACGACAACCGGCTGCGGGTGCTGGCCCCCATTCGGCCCGAGGGCCAGGTGACCACGCTGTTCGAGCCGCCCGATGGCCGCTTCGTCGGCGACGTGGACCTGCATTGGAATGCCGACCGGCTGTTGTTTTCCATGCCCGGTTCCAACGGGCGCTGGCAGGTGCACGAGTTGCGGATCGACGGCACGGGCCTGCGCGAATTGCCCCTGATCCACGAGCCCGACGTGGACAACTACGATGCCTGCTACTTGCCCGACGGGCGGATCGTGTTTACCTCCACCGCGCCGTTTGTGGGCGTGCCGTGCGTGTACGGGGCAGCGCACGTGACGAACTTGTACCGGCTGGAACGGGATGGTTCCATCCGGCAGCTCACGGTGGATCAGGAGCACAACTGGTGCCCCGAGGTGCTTCCTAACGGGCGGATACTGTATCTGCGCTGGGAGTACACCGACTTGCCGCATGCGCACTCGCGGATTCTGTTCCACATGAATCCGGATGGCACGGGGCAGGCGGAATATTTCGGCAGCAACTCGTATTTTGTGAACTCGTTCTTTTACGCCCGGCCGGTACCGGGCCATCCGCGCAAGGTGGTGGGGATCGCCACGGGGCACCACGGCAATGCGCGGAGCGGGCGGCTGCTGGTCGTGGACCCCGGGCTTGGCCGGCGGGAAGCCGAGCCGGTGGTACAGGAAATCCCCGGCCGGGGCAAGCGGGTGGAGCCCATCATCCGCGACAATCTGGCCGACGGCGTCTGGCCGCAGTTCCTCCACCCGTATCCGATCAGCGAGAAGTATTTTCTGGTGTCGGCCCGGCCCGCGCCGGCCTCGCCGTGGGGCATCTATCTGGTCGATGTGTTCGACAACATGGTGCTGGTCAAAGAGGTGCCGGGCTATGCCCTTTTGGAGCCGGTGCTGATCGAGAAACGGCCGGTGCCGCCGGTAGTGGCTGATCGTTCCGACCCCTCGCGCCGTGATGCCGTGGTGTACCTGAGCGACATTTACCAGGGGGGCGGGCTGGCGGGAATCCCGCGGGGCACGGTCAAGCGCCTGCGCCTGGTGAGCTACCAGTACAGTTATCAGGGCATGGGCGGGCTTCTGGGGTGCATCGGCATGGACGGCCCCTGGGACATCAAGAGGGTGCTGGGCACGGTGCCGGTCGAAGAGGATGGATCGGCCCTGTTCCGGGTGCCGGCCATGACTCCCATCGCGGTCCAACCCCTGGATGCCGAAGGCAAAGCCCTTCAGCTCATGCGGAGTTGGTTTACGGCCATGCCGGGCGAGGTGGTCTCGTGCGTGGGCTGCCAT
>JBBIQF010000346.1:0-6928 GCA_037442445.1 Planctomycetaceae bacterium | reverse complement strand
CAGTGCCGGGTCTACCGTATAGATGACACCATTGACGAGCACCAGGTCGGCCTCGTCGACGCCGGGCGTTTGGGTGTTGGTCTCCGAATAGTCCAAAGCCTGCTCGCTTTGGCGGGCCGGGGTAGACGAGCCGGTGCCGCTGGCGGTGACGTCCGTCAGCCAGGGCCACCATGACCAGGCGGGCTGGCCGAACAGGTGCTCGTAGCGCGCAAGCGCGTCCTGGATGAGATACTCCTGGAGTTCCGCGGGGGTGGCGAAGACGCTCAACAGCCGGCGGTCTTCCAGAGGTTCGCACGCCAGCCGACGCGGCCGAGGCGTCCGACGGCCGCGGCCCATGCGGATGCCGGACATGGCAGTCCTCCTTAGCGTCGAGAAGCGATGACAGGCTTTTGGGCGTCTGCCTGGCCCAAGCCCGATCGGTCAGGCAGCTTGGCTTCATGCTACCAAAGCGCCGCGTTGGAGGGCAAGCACTGCGGCCGGCGCATCCCCCGGTCGCCTGGGCTACCGGCGCATCGGGCCGCCAGCGGCATCTACAGGTGCCACCCGTCGGGCAGCACCGCCCCTTTGGGCACGACGACCACGCCATCGCGGATCATGGCGCAGGGCGTCTCCTCCGACGATTCGCACCCGCGGGAGTTCACCACCCGCACCCCGCGGCCGATATGGCAGTTCTTGTCGATGATGGCGCCTTCGATATGGCTGGAGTCGCCGATGCCCAGCGGGGGCCGGTCCGGCCGGGGCTGGCGTTCCTCCCCCGGCGGCTCGTAGTAGTCGTTTCCCATGATCACCGAATTGCGGATCACCACGTTGCGCCCGATGAGGCACCGCAGGCCGATGATGCTGTTCTCGATGGTCGTCCCTTCGCCGATGACGCAGCCATCGGCCACCAGGCTCTGCCGGATCGAGGCCCCTTCGATCCGCGATGGAGGCAAGAACCGCGGCCGGGTGTAAATGGGCGACTCGGGCACGCGAATCTGGAACGGCGCGTCGGTGCGGGCCAGGTCCAGATTGGCCTGGTAGAAGGAACGGATGGTGCCGATGTCTTCCCAGTACCCGTCGAACAAATGGACCTGCACGTGCCGCGACCGGATCGAAGCCGGGAAAATCTCGCGCCCAAAGTCCTGGTAGTTGGTCTTCTCGAGCACCTGTACCAGGGTCTGGCGATCGAAAAGATAGATGCCCATGTTGGCCAGGCAATCGCGTCCCCGGCTGGGAATGCCGTAGGCATCGATCCACTCCGGCGGCGTGCGGACGTGCTCCAACTCCTGAAGGGTTTGCGGCTTTTCCAGAAAGCCCACCACCCGGCCGGTGTCGTCCAGGCGCATGATCCCCAGCCCGGAAGCCTCTTTGCTATACACCGGCACGCCCGCGATGGTCACATCGGCCCCCGACTTCTGGTGCGTGGCGATCATGTCGCGGAAGTCCATGCGGTAGAGCTGGTCCCCGGAAAGGATCAGCACGTAGCGCACGCCGGGCTGTTCCACGTACCGGAGGTTCTGCCGAACCGCATCGGCGGTCCCCTGGTACCAGGTGGCATTCTCGTTGGTCTGCTGGGCGGCCAGGATTTCGACAAAGCCCCGGTCGAACGGGTCAAACGTGTACGTCGAGCGGATGTGGCGGTGCAGGCTCACCGAGTTGAACTGGGTGAGCACATAGATGCGGTTCAGCCCGCTGTTGATGCAGTTGGACAGCGGGATATCGATCAGCCGATACTTGCCCGCCACCGGCACGGCGGGTTTGGAGCGGTACTTCGTCAGGGGGTACAACCGGGTACCCCGACCCCCACCCAGTACGAGCGTAACCACATCGTTCATCAGCGATCCCTCATGCGGGGGAGAAGACCCCTACAGCCAGACCTTTGGCATCTTATCCCAAGCCGGATGAGAATTGAACCGCCCCGCCCATCAAAGGGGGGAGCACCCGCCGGAGGCCGAGTTGGCCCAGGTTTCCCAACCCGCATGGCCGGACCTCGCATCGCTTTGGCAGCCCACTCGACACGCACGCCACGTCAATCACAAGCGGGGTGCTGACGATATTGGCAGTGTCGGTCTGCCCGATTTCGCGGGCCATGAGGGGCGGAGCGATAGCTCCGATTCTGCCAACAACGAAGTATCAACCGATGGTTCTCAACATGCGATTTTCGAAATTCTGGTGCTTAGCATGGCTGGTGGTGCTGGTGTTTGGCGCGGCTTCGGCGAAAGGCGCAGACGTTGCGGCCGACCTGGAGTTGGCCGCGCGGGTCCAACAGCTCGAAGCCCAGACGCTCTACCTGCGGCAACAACTGGACGAACTTCGCCGAGGCCCGGAGTTGGTGCCCGGCCCGCAGCCCTCCCCGCCCGCCGGCCAGGTCGCGCTAGCCATGGATGCACCCGCCGGCACCGCGCCGAGCGGTGGGGCCGCGGTCCAACCCGGCCCGGCCCAACCCGGCCCGGCCCAATCTGCCCCCACTCAAGACGAGTACTACACGCTGGATGAACTCCGCGCCGAGATGCGAAAACTCGCCTGGACCAAGGGCGACTTCACCATCGTCCCCTACGGCATCCTCTGGGCAAACATGGTCTGGGAGACCCAAAGGACTAACCCGGGCGACTATACGCTGTACGTGTTTCCCGAACGGCCCGCCACCAACGAGCAATTTCATCTGGACGCCCGCTCCACGCGCCTGGGACTGGATATCACCGGCCCGCCGGTCCCGCTGCTCGCCAACGCCACGAGCGGCGGCAAAGTGGAGATCGATTTCCAGCGGAACATCGACACCGAAAACCGCTCGGGCCTGTTGCTGCGCCATGCCTATGTGGAGGTCAAGAACGACGAGTTCCGCCTGCTGGCCGGCCAAACCTGGGACGTCATCTCGCCCCTGTTGCCGGGGATGCTGATGTACTCGGTCGGCTGGGGCGGGGGGAACATCGGCTACCGCCGCGCCCAGCTCCGCGGCGAACGGTATTTCGACCTCTCCGAGGTAACGCTGATCACGGTCCAAGGGTCTCTGAATACCGACGTCGTCGGCGTGGCCGAAGTGGGCAACACCACTTGCGGCTTCCAGGGCGACCACGCCGGCTGGCCCGTGATCATGGGGCGGATCGCAGCCAAACTGGGGCCGCGGGGCCCGGGATGCTATCCCATCGAGGTGGGTGTCTCCAGCCATGTGGGCGAGCAGATTTTCGGCCTCAAACCCCCTGGCCGGTGGAAATCGGTGCCGCCCGGCGGAGCTGGTCGCTCAACACCGACGTGCGCGTGCCGCTGGGGCCTCGCATGGGTGTGCAGGGCGAGCTGTTCATGGGCGAGAACCTGGGGAGTTTCTTCGGCGGCATCGTGCAGGGAATCGATTTCGGCTCGGCGGCATTCCCCGGCAGCACCGAACCCATCCGCAGCCGCGGCGGCTGGATCGAGGTCTGGTACGATCTGACCTCCAAGCTCCACTCGCACGTGGGCTACTCGATCGACGACCCCATCGATGCGGACGTCACGTGCGGGCGGATATACAACGCCTTCATCTTCGCGAACCTGTCGTACGACCTGACGCAGCGGTTCCTGGCCGGCATCGAAGTCAGCTCGTGGAAGACCCTGTGGAGGAGGCAGCCCGCGGGCGATTCGGTGCACTTGGACTTCGTGGCCAAGTACAGCTTTTGATGCCCGATCACCCCGCCGCTAGGAGTTCCTCGGCCCGCTGGCGGTCGGCCTCGGCTTCGGCCGGCTGCCCCAGCCGCTGGTACGCCAGCGCCCGGTTCATATAGGCCGCCGCGAAGCGGGGACGGAGCCGAATGGTTTGCGTCAGGTCGGCCAGGGCCTTCTCGAACTGCTGGAGCACCAACAGCACCAACCCCCGGTTATAGAGGGCGCTGGCGTAGTTGGGGTCCAGCCGGATGGCTTCGGTATAGTCGGCCAGCGCCGCCTCCAGATCGCCCCGCCGGGTGTGGACGATGCCCCGGTGGCAATAGGCGCAGGGGTCGTCCGGCCGGAGGCGGAGCGCCTCGGTCAGGTCGGCCAGGGCCTGTTCCAACTCGCCCCGCTGGCTGTGGACCAATCCGCGGTGGAACCAGGCCTGGGAGGTGTCGGGTTTCAAGCGCAGGGCTTCGTTGAAATCGGCCAGGGCTTCTTCCAGGCGCCCTTGGCCCGCCTGAACGATGCCCCGGGCCACCCGGGCTTCGACATTCTTAGGCTCCAGGCGGATCGCTTCGTTGAAGTCGGCCAGGGCCTCGTCGAACGCCTGCTTCTTGGAGCGCGCGATGCCCCGGCTACAGTAGGCCTTGCCGTTGCGCGGATTGCGGCGAATGGCCTCGCTATAGTCGGCGATGGCCTCGTCGAAGCGTTCCAGGCGAAAGTAGACGATGGCCCGGTTGGCATAGGCCTTGGCGTCGTCCGGTTCGAGTTCGATAACCCGGCTGTAGCCGGCGATCGCCTCGTCGTAGCGCTTCTGGTTCTCGCACAGGTTGGCCCGGTTGCCCAGGGCTTTGACGTGTTCGGGGTCCAGGGCGATGGCGGCTTCGTAGTCGTTCATGGCCGCCTCGAGTTGGCCGCGGACCGCGTACACCAGGCCCCGCGACACGTAGGGCTCCGGGTCGCCGGGGGCCAGGCGGATGGCCTCGGTGTAATCGCGGAGGGCTTCGTCCAGTTGCCCCATCTTGAAATAGGCCAGGCCGCGGTTGTAATACGCCGCCGCATACTCCGGGTCCAGGCCGATGGCCTCGCTGAAATCGGCGATGGCCTGCTTGCGGTCCCCCTTCTTGGCATGGGCCGAACCGCGATTGTAATACGCCACCGCTTCCTTCGGGCTGAATTGGAGCACCCGGTTGTAATCGGCGATGGCCAGGTCGTGCTGCCCCTTGGCTTCGTAAGCGTTGCCCCGGCCGTAGTACGCCTCGGCATACTTCGGATTCAGCCGAATAGCCTCGCTGAAGGCGTTGATGGCCTGGTCGTAATCGCCCCGTTGCTGGCAGGCCAGCCCCCGCTGAAACACATCGAGTTCGTTGAACATCAGATGTCGATCTCCCGATATTCCGCGCCCAGGTTGGGGGCCTCGATCGGTTCGGGCTGCCGGCCGTTGTGGAAGAAGGTGCGGTTGGGGCCCGCCTGCTTGGCCGCCCGCAGCGTCTCCTCCAGCCGGGCGAACAGCTCTTCGACCGCTTCGTTCGCCTGGACCTCGGCCAGCGCGCCGCAGGCGGTGACGCGGATCTCCTGCCCCTCATGGCGGAAGGTGATCCGCGCCAGCGACTGCCGGATGCGCTCCACCGTCTTGGTCGCCGCCCGCGGCCCGCTATCGACCAGCATCACGAAGAACCGCTGGCCGGCATACCGGGCCGGCAGGTCCGCCTCGCCGATGAGTTTCTGGATGAGTTCGGCCGTGTGCACCAAAATGCGGTCGCCGACGCGCGAGCCGTACTGCTCGTTGATCCGGCCAAAGCCGTCCAGGTCCCACAAGGCCGCGCACAGCGAGCGAGTCCCCGGCCGGCCTTGCCGCCACCACTCGTCCAGGGTCACCTCCAGGCCCACCCGGTTCCGCATCCGCGTCAGGGCGTCGTTGAACAACTGCCGCTCGATCTTCTCCAGGCGGTTCTCGTAGCGGGCGATGGTCAAGAAGGCGATCTCCTGGCTGTCGCGCAGCTTGTGCCGCGCCACCCGCAACCGGTGGATCTCGCCCAGCAGGCGCGCGGCCGCATTCTCTAGGTCGCCCTGCAAATCCACGTGCCGCAGGTTGCTCAGCGTGGTTTCGATCTGGGCCGCCTGCTGCATGTTGGCCATCTCGATTTCCTCGCCCAGGGCCGCCAGCTCACCCAATTCGCCAATGCGGTCGTGAAGCTGCTGGGCGGCCTCGCGCTGCTCGGCCAGGTAGATTTCGCAGTCGGTCACCAGCTCGTCCAGGCACCGCTGAAGGGTCCCGGCATCCACGTGCCCCCGCGCTTGCCGCAACCGCGTGTCGATCTCCGTAGCCCGCGCCCCGCTTTTCATCATCGCGATGTTCAGCTTCAGTACCGAGGTCTCGACGAACTTTTCGTTCAAATCCCACGCCTCGGGCGACGGGGGGACCAGCAGCTCGGCCAGGTCATCGTCGTACGGCTCGATGAACGGCTCGATGCTCAGGTGGTCCTCCGAGGCGGTATCGAGCATTTCGCCGAGCTTCTCCGGAGCGACCAGCGGCAAGGGGCGGGATTCGGCTGCCCGCGGCGGGGGGGCATCGGCCTGATCCATCCACGAAACCTCGCCCAAAGCCTGCCAGGCATCCCGCAGCGTAGCCGGGCCGTACCCGAAATACATCGCCAGCCCGAACCCCAGGCTCAGATTCACTAGGGCGCACACGATGACCCACACCCAAATACCCATGCTCGATCGCCAAGTGCCCAATACGTAGCCACTTGCCGCTATGCAAGCCTAGCTTGCGGGCCAACAAGGCCCGGTCTCGCGCTCCCCTTTTACGGGTGGTATCCTCAGGCAAGGGGCCAATGCGCAGTGACCTGGTCAATGCGGGCGGCCAACCGCGTGCAGACGCCGCATAACGGACAGCGCACGAAGCACAACGGCCCGGGGGGCAAACGGTGCCCCATCCTGCGGCAGCCATAGCACGTGGGAGTTGGAGCGCCACGCCGTTGGAGGGCCAGGCCGTTTGAGGGCCACGCCGGCCCTGTGTTCTACTACCTCCTTGTCCTCTTGGTCGGGTTCTTCCCCTGGTCTCTTTTCCTGCCCCAAGGCTTGAGAGCCCTCTTCCCCCCCGAGAGCCGTTCGCGTTTCCTGCTCGCTTGGGCGGGGGTGACCTTCGGCCTCTTCACCCTCGCTCGAACCAAACTTCCCCACTACATCCTGCCGATGTATCACTCGGGATATGCTGTTCTCGGTGCGCCCTTGATTATGGCCCCAGGAGGCGAAATCGTCCAGGTAAACTGGTTTTCTGCTTCCAGATTCTGGGCAGATGTGGTCAGATATCGTGTAACCCTCA
>JBBIQF010000345.1:965-6961 GCA_037442445.1 Planctomycetaceae bacterium | reverse complement strand
CCAGGCCGGGCACGATCTCTCCCCGCTCTTCCACCGTGTTGGTGGCCGGGTCGTACACGAACAAGTGCATGCTCCACGTCTGCCGCGATGGGGTGGCGATGTAGTACTTGCCGTCCATGCCCAGGGCCCGGCCCGAAAGGTAGAACTGGTGGCCATCCGGCAATCGCTGCTTCTTGACTTCGCCCGTGCCGAGATCGAAGGCATATAGCCACGTCGGCCCGTAATACTCCTTGAAGTACAACTGAAGCACGTCCCAACTCTTGCCATCGGGGTTGGGCACCATCCAATGCTCCCAGACGTTGACGCCACGAGCGGGCTCGCCCAACGACTCGGTGGCCAATCGCGGCGCCTGCTGAAAGGCTTTTTCCAGATCGGGCTGCGGGACCGCGGGCCACGGTGCCGGTGCCCCCGCGGCAAGACCGACCGCCAAGGCCGTCGCGAGCCATCCCGCCACAAGCAACACAAGGCGCATCTTCATGGCTGCTCCTCCTGGTAGCTGTGCCCAAGCGACCTGGAAACCCTATCAAGCCGACTGCGGAGCAACGTTAGTGGGCCTCGGCACAGTAGCTCCACCGAGTGCACGGCAAGCGGCAGGTTGAACGTGCCGGCTCGTTCGTAGCGAAAACGAGCCGGGGCTTCATGCGCCCGGCCTATTGGCCGGCACCGGGCATTCGGCGAGCAACGGCAGGTGGTGCCGGCCGGATCGCAGCGGCAGCATAACCCCGCCGGCCCGTGATGGCAAGAACGAGCCGGCAGGGCACCGGGCTGTTACGAAGCCTCTGTGCGTTGCGGCTCGGTCAGCGAGGCACGCGGCTCGGCAGGCGTGGAAGCGGACGATGCCTCCTCGTCGGACGATCCGCCTCGGTTGGGCGCCGTCGGCAGTACCAGCTCCGGCGCGATGATTTGCAGCAGCTTGGAGATGCACAGTTGGTTGATCGTCGTCTCCAGCTCGAAGGCCTCTTTGCGGATGTTCTCGTACACCGCCCGGGGTATGCGGACCGTGATGATGGAGGTCTCGTTCCCCCGCTGGGACGGTCCCGGGTACTCCGCACGCAGTTGGGCCAGCATCCGCTGCAACTGGAGATAGACGTCGGTGCGCTGGAACTCGGCCAGGGATTCTGGAGTGGGAAACATCCGCCGCACCATCCCTCCCCGGGCGAATACCTGGCGGTAGAAGCTCACCCAGTCGGGCTGCCGGGCGTACAGGGCCAGGGCCTCATCGAGAACCTTCCTGGCACGCTCTTCCGTTGACATCAAGGCCTCAGACATGATCCTCCTCATGCGTGTGTTGTTGAAAATCCGAAAGCGGAGGCAATGGCGGCATTGCCATTGGCCCCAGACGCGACACGCCGATTTTTCGGGGCCTAAGAAACGGGCAGCCGACAAAAGAGCCCGACGGCTGAGGCGGTTGGCCTACTGAACAAACCGACATTCCCCCCACTTGTGTTAGTGTACAAGTTCAAAGCCCCGAACCCGTGCCTGAATGAGCCACACGGTGCACAATTGCTGGGCACGTGGCAGGTGCGACGCAAGTGCTAGCACTGCAAGCACATATAGCACGCACCCCACCGATTCCCGTTTTCCAAAGTGTCCAGCAAGTCCTCTCCGCCAATTGACCCACCGATCTCTCGTGAATACCCACCCAGTGGCGGGGTGCGGAGAGCGGCTTGCGCGGCGAGAGCTGCCGAGAGCAAAGGGTGGGAAGCGAATTGCCGGAGGCAACGGCCCGCAACTTGCAAAGACCGGGGAATCCCGCGAAAGGCGGCCGCGCCGGGCGGTCCCGCCGGCCAGCCCCCCCTTATGCCACCTGGGCCAGCGCCCGGTCGATGCGGGCCAGCGACGACGTGCGCCCCAAAATGGCCAACGCGTCGAACAGCCCCAGCCCCACGGACTTGCCGGTCACCGCCACCCGGACCGCGTGCACGATGTCGGCCGGCTTGATGTTTTCGTCGGCCACGAATTGGTGCGTCAGGTGTTCGAGGGCCGGCGCATCAAAGGCCTCCGCCGCTGCCAGGCGCTGGCGGTACTTGCACAGCAGTTCGGCCGCCTGAGGCTTGCGGAGTTGCTTGTCCACGGCTTTCGGGTCGTAGACCAGGGCCTCGTCGGAAACGAAGAACTCGTCGAATTGGAGGATGTCGCCGGCCACTTTGATCCGGTCCCCGGCCGCCCGAAGCACCTGGAGCACCCGGGACTGGCACTCGGCCGACATGGGCGACCGGACCAGTCCGGCCCGTTCCAGGAACGGGGCCACCAACCGGAACTTCTCCTCGATCGGCAGCCGCTGCATGTGCCATTCCTGGAAAGCCTGGAGCTTGCGGGGGTCGAAACTGGCCGGGGCCTTGTTGACCCGCTCCAGCGAGAACTTCTCGATGAGTTCTTCCCGGGTGAAATGTTCGGTCTTGTCGTCCCACGACCAGCCCAAAAGGGCCAGGTAGTTGACCAGGGCCTCGGCCAGGTACCCCACCTGCTGGTAGAAGTCGATGATCACGGGATTGAACGTTTCGGGCGAGGTCTCCAGGCCGATCCGCTTTGCAATCTGCCGGCCGTGCTCCAACAACTGGGCGAAGTCCCGATTCTTGAGGTACTTGTCGAGCTTTCGCTTGCTGAGTTTGGTACGGCTGCCGGGCTCGGCCACGAACGGCAGATGCCCATACTGCGGCAGCGGGTATCCCAGCCCCTGGGCGATGAATATCTGCCGCGGGGTGTTCGAGAGGTGCTCTTCCGCCCGGATGACGTGGGTGATGCCGAACTCGTAGTCATCGACCACGCTGGCCAGGTGGTAAAGGCACGAACCGTCGGCCCGCTGGATCACGTGGTCCTGTTCGCGGGCCCATTCGAACTCCACCCGGCCGCGGATGAGGTCGTCGAGCACCAGCCGGCCTTCGCGGGGCATTTTCAGGCGGACCACCGCTGAGCGACCCTCGGCCTGGAACCGGGCGTCATCCTCCGGGCAAGTGGCTGCCCAGCGCCGGCTGTAGACGAAGGTCTGGCCGGCCTTCTCGGCCGCCTGACGTTCGGCCTGGAGTTCCTCGGGCCGGGCGTAATCGCGGTAGGCCAACCCCCGGGCCAGCAGGGTCTGCACCGCGGCCTGGTACTTGGCCAAACGCTGCGACTGGTAGTAGGGCGCGTGCGGGCCGCCGACCTCCGGCCCCTCGTCCCACTGCAAGCCCAGCCATTTGAGCCCGCGGAGAATGGGGGCCAAGGCTTCCTCGACGTTCCGCTGCTGGTCGGTATCGTCGATCCGGAGGATGAACTGCCCGCCGTGCTTGCGCGCAAAGAGCCAGCAGAATAGCGCCGTCCGTACGCCGCCGATGTGCAGGTAGCCGGTGGGGCTGGGAGCGAAACGCGTTCGAACCGTCATGATGCTGTCTCGAACAAGCCTCGCAAAAGTCCGTACCCCGAAAGCCCCTCTCGGGTGCCCGCGACGCTCCTTTGCCCTTGGCATCGCCGCGGGCGGACTGCCAAGTAAACCGAATGCCCTGGCCCTTGTCCAGCCGGGCAAACCCGGCAAGATAAGGGAGAAGCCTGCGGGCCAGCCACGAGTGGAACACCTCATGCCGCGCGAAACGTTACGGGTGCCTGTGATCTTGCCCTCCGATATCGAGCGCCTGGCGGCCGCCACTTTCGTGGCCGAGGTCGAATACCACGAGGTGATCGGTTCGACCAACGACCGCGCCAAGGAACTGGCCGGCCAAGGCACGGCGGGCTTGCCTGTATTGGTGATCGCCCAGCGGCAAACGGCCGGTCGTGGGCGGGGCGAGAATCGGTGGTGGACAGGCACAGGGAGCCTGGCGCTGAGCGTGCTTTTAGACCTGAGGACCTTCGGGGTGGCGGGGATGCATACGCCCCTGGTGGCCCTGGCGGCGGGAATTGCCGTGGTGGGGGCGGTGCGTACCTGCGTGCCGGGGGTGCCCCTGGGGCTCCACTGGCCGAACGATGTGTACCTGGCGGGCAAGAAGCTGGCGGGCATCCTTGTCGAGTCGGCCGCCCGCGGATTGCACGTCGTGGGGATCGGGGTGAATGCGAACAACTCGGCACGCGATGCCCCTGACGAATTACGCGATCGGCTGACAACGCTGCGGGACCAGACCGGCCGCTTTCACGACCTGGGGGCCATTGTGCATCGGCTGCTTGGTGGCCTGGAAACGTGGCTGCGCCGACTGGGCAAGACGCCGCACCAAGTGGCCCGGCGGGCCGATGCCCTCTGCTTGCAGCGAGGCCGAACGGTGTACCTCCAGCATCCGGAGGGTACTGCCAAAGGAGTCTGCCTGGGCATCGCGGCCGACGGGGCCTTGGTGCTCCAGACCCAAGAGGGGCAGCACGCCTTCTACACCGGCAGCGTCTGGCTGGAGCCGCCCGAATGCCCGGGGCCATGACCGTACCCAACCCTGCGGGGCTGTGGCCGCCTGGCGTGTTCCTTTCTCCGCTTTACGATCCTGGGTCTCGGCTCTTTCCTTTTTGCTCCCCACCGCCACCGGGCGGCGTTCCGCGGGTCGAACCGAGGCCCCGAGTTGCCCCGGCACTACGGGATGGCGGCCGGTTCTTTTCCCTTTTCCGCCGACGGCTTGCGAGGCGGATCGGGCAGTGGGCTCCACGGGGTCGGCTTTCCCGGCGGCGGCATGTCGGTACCGATGCCCAGGTCTTTTTCCGGATCGCCGGTAGGGGGTGGCAGTTCGTCAGCCTTTACAAGCGGCTTGGGTTGTTGCGGCCCTTTGCGGACCGGACCCGGTGAGGCCGGCGAGCGATCCCGCGCAGCAGGCCGGGCCGGCAGAGATGCCCGCTCTGCCAGGCGGGGCTTCGAGGCCGCAGGCGGCGGGCTCACGCCCGTGCCCGACGGGGCAGAAGGGCCATGTTCCGGCCCCGGCTGGGCTTTTGCCCCCGCGGCCTTTCCTGACGCAGCCGGCAGGTTACTGGGGCTGGCGAGTTCTTTGGCGCCGGCGCCTGCCTGGGAGCTGGCGGGTTCCGAAGCACGTGCGTCCGCCCGTTGGGCTTTGTCGGCGGCCTCGCTTCCCGGGGCCATCGTGGTGCCATGGCCACTCGAGGCGGGCACCGCCGCGTGCTGTTTGAGGAACAGAATGGTCATCAGCACGCCCAACACGAGCATCAAGCCCGCGGCCACCCCAGCCAGGATGGTCAAATTGCGGCGCTCGCGCTGCCGTTTTTGCTCCAATACGTCCGAGATAGAGGACTTTGGCCGGGGAGCCCTGAAGCCCGCTGGCGCCGCAAATTCCTCTTCAAGGAAGTCTAACCCGTTGGCGGCCGTTTGGGCTTTTTCCGGTGCCTGCCCGTACGCCGAAATCGGCGAGGAGGACTCACGGGGCTTTTCCGGGGCAGTCGCGGCCATTGGCGGCCCGGCGGCACCTTCGGGCAGCGGCGGCAGCCGATGCCCGCCGGCATCGAGGGGACGCGGCGGTGCCGGACCGCCGGCCCGGGATGGACCCGCAGGGGGGGAAGGCGGCACGCGGGCGGAGGTGTCTGTCTGCACTGGCGGGGCTGCGGCGGGCGGATTGGCGCCGGCTCGAGCGGCCGAGCCGGAAAACAACCCTTTCAGCCGGCCTGCCGGCACCCAGGCCGCTTCCCGGCCGTGCCGCACCAGATCGTCGGGATGGAGTCGCCCCGCGGTGGCGAGGGACTTGAGTTCCTGGGCCGACATCGGCCCAAGCTCTTTGCCGGCGATCTTACAGAACCATCCGTCCGACATTGGGGGCTCGCTGCTTCGGCTGGTGGGCAGCCCGAGCGAGGAGAAAAGCGTAGCACGGGCCGCATTCTTCACCCTAACACAAACCCGGGGCCCGTTCAAGAAAAAGCCTTTTGGCCCCGCCGATTGGCTCGACAAGCGATTGCCATGCTCGGTCGAGCGGAACGGTTGTAGGCCTGCTACGGCGTGAAGTTCTGCCCGCCGGCCCCCGTCCCAACTCCCTCCTCCGTGCTCCCTGCTCCGTGCTCCGTGCCCTCACCCCTCGGTGGCTTCGCCGGCTTCGAGCACCAGGTGGTCG
>JBBIQF010000345.1:0-953 GCA_037442445.1 Planctomycetaceae bacterium | reverse complement strand
TGCCGGGCAGCGTCGGCCAAGCGCGGGTGGACGAAAACGCGGACCCGCTTGACATAGTCGTCAAACTGTTCCTCGGCCAGGGCACGGACCACCGGCGACACCTCGCCCAGGGGCCGGTACCGGTCCTCTTTGGCGTAATAGATGTCCACATCGATCTGCATTTCGCGTTCGACCGGCGGAGCATCGAAAAGCACTTCGTGGGGGGCAACCCTGCGGCCCAGGGCGGTGGCCAACAGCGAGGCGAACTGCTCGGCGCAGGCCACCAGCCAGGGATACGGCCGGCGGGCCAATCGCTGGTACACCTCGGGCTGCTCGAAGTAGCTGTACTGCGCCAGGCGTTTGTACAGGCGGCGGGTGGGGCCGAACAAGCCGGCCAGGAGTTCGTCCGCCGGGCCACCCGCCGCTGCCTGCTGGAGTTGGGCCACCAGCGGCCCTTCGGTCAGCCGGAATACTCCATCCAGGTCCAGCGCATGGTGCAGCAGATAGAAGGCCCGCTGGAGCATGGCCGTGGCTGCCCGCACCCCGTGGTGCCAGTAAACCTCGCTGAACATCACGTAGCGGGCGAAGACCAACAGTTCGGCGGCCGTCTTGCCCTTGTCGGTCACCGCCAGGCCGTCGCCCGCGGCGTTCAAACATAGGCTGCCAATCAGCCGGGGTTGGTCGTAATGCCGGCCGTAAGGGACCCCCGCGTGCAGGCTGTCGCGGAACAAGTAGTCCATCTTGTCGATATCGATGGGGCCGGAGAGCATACTGGCCAACAGCCGGCTGGTGGGGTCCCGCGGCTTTTCGCTCAACAGGGCCACGACGTCGCGGGGCTGGATGCCCCAATCATGCCGCAACACGTCGCCCACCTCGCCTTCGAGCAAGAAGCTGTTGGCGAACAACTCGTGCGTGGGGACGCCGGGCAGGTGGATATCCTCGATGGGGTGACAGAAGGGCCAGTGCCCGAGGTC
>JBBIQF010000344.1:2865-7018 GCA_037442445.1 Planctomycetaceae bacterium | reverse complement strand
TTTCGACATTCGACATTCGTCATTTTCCAGGGAAGCGTGCGTGCGGAGCACGCACCCTACGGGCTTCCCGCCGCGCCGGTCACACTTGCGGCTGCGCGGGCGGCGCGCGCTGCCAGGTCGTCGGGGCCTTTACGCAGGCAAAAGTCGCCAAAGCTCTCGCCGTCGATCCGCTCCTGCCGGAAGTACTCGAAAAGCGGTACCAGCACAGGCACGATTTCGTCGAGCTTGACCAGGTCCTTGTAGAGGAACCCCAGGCGGTCGCCCACCAGCCGGCCTCCCAGATACACCGTGTACTTGCCCGCGGTCTTGCCCACCAGGCCGATGTCGCAGTTGTACGGCCGGGCGCATCCGTTGGGGCATCCGGTCATGCGGACCGTGAACTTCTCGTCTTTGAGTCCCAGCCGGTCCAATTCGCTCTCGAGCTGGTCGATGATGCCGGGCAGGACGCGCTCGCTTTCGGTGACGGCCAGCGGGCAGGTGGGCAGGGCCACGCACGCCATCGACCACCGCCGCACCGTCGAGATGTCTTCCAAGAGTTTCACGCCGTGGCTGCGGAGCAGCGACTCCAGTGCGGCACGGTCCTCCTCCCGGATGCCGCCGAAAAGGATGCTCTGCTGGGCGGTCAGGCGGATGGTGGGCCGGAAGCGCCGGCACACCTCGCGGAGCGCCGTTTTCAGGGCCAGGCCATCGCGGTCGGCGATCCGGCCGTTTTCTACATTCAGGCCGTAGAACCACCGCCCATCCCCCTGCGGATGCCAGCCCAGGTGGTCGTCCACCGCGTGCACGTCGCCGGGGTGCGGGTCGGCCAGCCTCCGGCCATAGTACTCTTCCACTTTGGCCTTGAACCGCTCCAGCCCCCAGTCGGCAATCAGATATTTCATGCGGGCCCGCTTGCGGTCTTCGCGATTGCCGTAGTCGCGTTGGACTTTGACGACGGCGACGGCCAGTTCCAGCGCCTCTTCAGGCCGGATGAAGGCCATGCGTTTGGCCACCGCAGGAAAGGTCCGCTTATTGCTGGGCGTGACCCCCATGCTGCCCCCCACCAGCACGTTGTAGCCCACAAGCCGGTCGCCTTCGCGCACTGCCAGAAAGCCCAGATCGTTGGCGTACACGTCGGTGCAGTTGTCTTCGCACAAGGCAAAGGCGGTCTTGAACTTGCGGGGCAAGTAGTTGCGGCCGTAGATGGGCTCGATCTCGTGGCCATCGGAGCCGCCCCCCACCAACTCCTCTTGCCCGCTATCCGGATCGGTCAGCCACACCTCGTGGTACGCCTTGGTGCGGGGCAAAAGGTGGGCGGAGATGGTCTGGGCGGTTTCCTGCATGGTGGCGCGGACCGGGTCGGCCACCAAAGGGGCCGGGCAGCACAACACGTTGCGCTCCACGTCGCCGCAAGCCCCCAGCGTGGTCAACTGCACCTCGTTGATCCGCCGGATCACCTGGCGGACATTCCGCTTCAACACCCCGTGGAACTGGAGGTCCTGGCGGTTGGTGATCCGCAGGGTGGTGTTGCCCAACTCGTCGGCTAGATCCAACTGGGCTAGGAGCTGGTCGCAGGTCAGCTTCCCGCCCGGGATCTTCACCCGCACCATCAGCGAATAGACCTTGCCCAGACGATTGCCGGCCGCATCGCGGGCACCACGCAGGTCGCGGTTGTCCTGCTGGTACATCCCGTGATGCTTCAGCACCTGGACCGTTTCTTCTTCGAACGTGTCCTTGTCGTTGGCCAACTCGGCGGCAATGTTGCCCCGCAAGTAGTTGCTGGCCGCCTTGATCTTCTCCACACCGCTGACGTTGGCGTCGCAAGAGTCGGGAATGTCGGGCATGGCAATGTTCACTAAGTTGACTTTGATTATGATTTTGATTCTACAAGGGGCAGTCGGAAAAGGCAAGGGGTGTTCTTGACGAATGAAGAAGAACTTCCGAATACCGACAGCGAAGAGAAATGTATACCTCAAAAGTGGATATGCGCTCTGCCATGGCATCTTGATAAGGGGTCTTCTGGATTCTGGGGCCGAAGCCGGCCTCGGCCCCGCTCTTTACCCGCTTCAGGCACCTACGTCAACCCCTATGGGGGTACAGTCGGCTGTACGCCGGTGCCAATCCCCAGCCGGCGGACCTGCCCCGGCGAACTCGATCGGGGCCAGTCTCCCGACCCGCCCCTTGCGACCCGCCGGGTTTACCTTGCCGGTCCTTCGCGACTGGCAAAACCCACAAGGTCCATCCAACTGCCTAGCCGCCGTTTTTTTCGCCAGCCCCCCTTTTTAGCTGCGTCAGGGATTTGACTTTCTTGCAGCATATTCCTAGGCTATACGAGGCCAAAGGGCACGTACCAAGCCGAGCGTTCTTCGAGGGCCAGCGCGGCGTATCGCCTGGCGGTCACCCATCGGGTCTTGGGCGAGACCCTGAACCGCCAGGCGTGTCCGCCGGTCGAGGGCGCTCGCTGTGTGTCTGGCAAGCGGAAGTCTTCTCGTCTCCCAAACCTCTATGGAAAGGCGCGAACCATGAGCCGCGTCGCAAGGGTCGCCAATGCGCGTGCTGCCTTCACTCTGGTGGAACTTCTGGTGGTCATTGCCATTATCGGAATCCTTATCGCCCTGCTGCTACCCGCGGTACAGGCGGCCCGCGAGGCGGCCAGGCGGAGCCAATGCTCCAACAACCTCAAGCAACTCTGCTTAGGGCTGCACAACTACGAGGACACGCATAAGAGCTTTCCGTTTGGCTGGCTGTTGGACATGCGGAACCTGAACGTGCAGGTTTGGGGGACGCGGATCTTGCCGTATGTCGAACAGCGATCGCTGTACGACCGCTACGATTCGCGGGTGCCGTCGCTCAACGAGGCGCCGGCCATTGGCTTTCCGGCCGCAGCGGTCACGCAGAACCTCCAGGTGATCGCCACACCGCTTGCGGTGTTCGTGTGCCCTTCGGCCGGTGATGCGGCCGGCAGGGTGTACTCGGGCGGATTGCCGGCCAATGCGGGTGGACCGGGACTGCCACCTTTGTCGATCTCCTGGACCGCAGCCCCGTCCGACTATACGGCTTCGACCGGCGTGCGCGGCGATTTTGCCAATCTGGCTTATGCGAACTTCCCCGGCGGAGCAGGAGGGAACCGCGAGGGCGTCATGCCCCAGGCCACGGTGCTGGCCAGCGGGGCTTCGATGGATAGCTCCCGAATGGCGGATATCCGCGATGGCACCTCTAACACCATGGTGATCGGCGAGCGGGTCGGAGGGGGAAAGCTCTTCTGGAAAGGCGGCAAAGAAGTCGGCTCCACGACCGGTAACCCCAGCGACATGATGACGATTTTGGCCAAGGCCAACGGCGGCGGGTGGGGCGATTTCCTCAATGGCGAGCACTGGCTGCGCGGGGCGCTGTACGACGGCTCGCCGGGGCCGGACGGCGGCCCCTGCCCCATCAACTGCTCGAACGTGCGGGGCGACGGGTACTACGCCTTCCATCCCGGCGGCTGCCAGGTGGGGCTGGCCGACGGCTCGGCACGCTTCATCTCCGAGACGGTCGATGCCTTCGTGTTCGCCGCTCTGATCACCCGCAAGAAAGGCGAAACGGCCCAGGTGCCGTAAACGCTGGCCCCAAAAGGTGCCTCGGGTTTTCGCGCACCGGAGCCCGGAACCGATTCTCTGAGCCGATCTGTCGAGCCGGAGCCCCAAACCGATTCCCTGAGCCGGGCCCGTAAGGGCCCGGTGTGGCCGGCGGTGTTTCACGACCGTTTGCGCGTCCCCTTATGCCACCGGCCACGCTTTGGCCGGCGGTCGCCCGTCCGCTTCGGCATTGGTTCTTGCCGGGGCGGAGGGTGCCTGTGTGCCTATGAAAGAGGGCTGATGGCACGGC
Organism: Planctomycetaceae bacterium; assembly: GCA_037442445.1. Lineage (GTDB taxonomy): Bacteria > Planctomycetota > Planctomycetia > Pirellulales > Thermoguttaceae > JANLFZ01. The sequence continues at coordinate 3,172 of JBBIQF010000344.1, read as the reverse complement.
CACACGAGATCGAAACTTTCCGCTGCCGCCGCCGTTTGGCGGCAGCCAGCGGAGCGTGGTGGTGACCGTGGACCCCGAGCGGTTGCGGGCGTACGGGATGACGCCGGAGGAGGTCGTGTCGGCACTGGCGCAGGGCAATTCCATCAGCCCTTCGGGCAACTTGCCGGTGGATGGCAAATACCCGTTCGTGCCGGTCAATTCGGTGGTGCGGGATGTGAGCGAGCTGGGGGCGATCGCGCTGCGGCCGGGGCCGGCGGCGCCGGTCTATCTTCGCGACGTGGGATACGTGCAGGACAGCACCGACCTG
>JBBIQF010000344.1:0-2726 GCA_037442445.1 Planctomycetaceae bacterium | reverse complement strand
GAGTTCGACCAGTCGCCGTTCGTTACCCGTGCCATCCGCGGCGTGGCGGGCGAAGGAGCGCTGGGAGCGGTGCTGGCGGGCTCGATGATTCTCGTTTTCTTGCGCGACTGGCGCAGCGCGCTGATCGTGCTCATCAACATCCCTTTGGCCTTGATGGCGGCGGTGGTCGCCCTGTGGCTGAGCGGCCAGACGATCAATGTGATGACGCTGGGCGGGCTGGCATTGGCGATCGGCATTCTGGTGGACGAGGCCACGGTGGCCATGGAGAACATCCATTGCCACCTGGAGCTGGGGCAGCCCGTGGCGCGGGCGGTTCGGGACGGGTGCGGCGAGACCGCCGTGCCGCGGTTGCTGGCCATGCTATGCATCCTGGCCGTTTTCGTCGCCTCGTTCTTCATGCAAGGGGCGCCCCGTGCGATGTTCGTACCGCTGGCGCTGGCTGTCGGCTTCTCCATGGCCGCCTCGTACCTCTTGTCGAGCACGCTGGTCCCCGTGCTTGCCATCGGGCTGCTCCGCCACCGGGCGGCCGAACAACCTTTGGCAGCACAAGCCGCAACGGGTGCGGCAGCGGGGAGGCAGCCCGAGCGATGGCGCCGGGCGTTGGGCGGCGCGATAACATTCGACCGTTTCCGCCGGGGCTACCAGAGGCTCGCCGGCGGGTCCGTCCGCTTTCGCTGGCCGGTGGTCGCCGGCTACCTGGCCGCCTCCGCCGCCGCCAACGCCGCCGTGGAAGGCGCCGGCAGCCGGCTGCGCCCGATTCTGATGACGGCCTGCGCGATGCTGGCCGGCATGCTCCCTCTGGCCTTGGCGCTTGGCGAGGCCGGGCCGCAGAACGCCCCCCTGGGCCGGGCGGTCCTGGGCGGACTGGCGGCCGGCACGTTGGCGACGCTGCTTGTGCTTCCGGCGGTGTTCGCCCTCGTGCTGGACCGGGCCCCCGCCCGACCGGCATCGCTCGACCCGGACGGCCCCCACAGCCCGTGCTACACCCCCTCGCAACTCCCGAAGGCATCGGCCCCATGACTGCTCGCTTGACGCCTCGCCAGGTATTGGCCCTCGTGGCGCTGGTCTCCGCCGTGCTGGCTTTGCCCGGCTGCCGCGCTTCGTCCTCGGCCCAGACGCCCGAGAGGCCGGCTGCCGCCAACGCCGCAGAACCGACGCGGGTGGTGGCGGCCAAGCCGGCCCGCAAAACCTTGCGCCTGGAAAGCTTGCAGCCCGGCCAGATCGAAGCCTTCGAGCACACCCCCTTGTTCTCCAAACTGGCCGGCTATGTGCGCGAAATCCATGTGGATATCGGCGACCGCGTCCAGGCGCAGCAACTGCTGGTAGAACTCTCGGTACCCGAGCTTCTGGAAGAGCTGGCCCAAAAGGAGGCGGCGGTCGCCCAGGCCAAGGCGGAGGTCGAGCTTGCGGCAGCCAGCGTCCGCCAGCCGGAGTCGGCCCTGGCGACGGCCCAGGCCACTGGTGCCGCCGCCGAAGCTGCCGTGGCCCGCGCCCAGGCCGATCTCCAACGCTGGCAGTCGCAATACCAGCGGATCAGCGAGCTGGCCAACCAGGGGGCCCTCGACCGCAAGCTTCAAGAGGAAACCTACAGCAGTTTGCAAGCCGCCGAGGCCGCGCGTGCCGAAGCCCAAGCCAAACTGGTCTCGGCCAAGGCACTCGTGGCCGAAAGCTCCGCCAGCGTGGCCAAGGCGAAAGCCGGCCAGGCCGTGGCGCAGGCCCGCTACCAAAGTGCCCAGGCCGACCTAGCCCGGCAAAAGGCCCTGATCCAGTACACCGAGATCCGCGCCCCCTATGCGGGCGTGGTGACCCAGCGGAACGTGCAGCGCGGCGATTTCGTCCAGCCCCCCGGAAACCCCACCGTGAAACCGCTCCTGGCCGTCGCCCGCACCGATATTGTGCGCGTCTTCGCCGATGTCCCGGAAATGGATGCGCGGTGGGTCGAGACGGGCCGGCCCGGCTACGTCCAGGCCCAGGCCCTCGGCGACGCCAAGGTCGATGGCAAAGTGACCCGCACCAGTTGGGCCTTGGGGCCCAACCGCACACTCCGCGTCGAGCTGGACCTACCCAACGCTGGCGGCCAGCTCCGCCCCGGCATGTACGCCACCGTCCACCTTGTGCTTCAAGAGCGGACCGACGCCCTGGCCATTCCCGTCTCCGCGGTCATCCGCGACGGCGGCCGTACCTTTTGCTGGCTCGCCAAAGACCGCCGGGCCACCCGCCGTCCAATCACCCTTGGCCTCCAGGTGGAAAACCTGGTCGAGGTGGCGGCTGGCCTGGAGGCCGAGGACCTGGTCATCCAGACCCCTCCGGGCCCGCTGGAAGAGGGGCAGCCCGTCGAGGCCGTTCAGCCAAACACCCCCTGAAACCGAGGCGGCGCCTTGTATCGCGGCGTGAAACTCCGGCGGCTGCGACGACGGTATCGGCTTTCCCCATTTTTCCTCATAAACCGGTCGCAATAGCGCCGAAGACGAAATGGCCGCATGGGGTTCCGCGGGGCGGCCCCGGGGGCGGCACTGTGCGCCGATGCTCCCCGCGCTGGCAGGGCGCGCTGGGGTCGCGCACGGCATCGAGACCCTCACTTTTTTCGTTGGCAAGCCCGGTTGGTCCCCGCGGCCAGCAGCCGAATCCCACAAAACCCGAAAACCATGCGGCACCGCAACCCTGCCTTTCCCCGCGTCGCCCGGCCATTTTCTCCGTTGGCCGGCGCTTTGCTCTTGGCCGGCGCG
>JBBIQF010000343.1:0-7047 GCA_037442445.1 Planctomycetaceae bacterium | reverse complement strand
TTTCGGTGGCGGGCGAACTGGATGCCGCCTTGCGCCGTGCCGAGGCCGGCCTGGCCTGCCGGCCCGCAACCCCATCCTTCGCGAGCAACTGGCGTTGGCCGTCGCCTCGATCCGCGGCGTGGGGGTCGGCAGCGGGTTTCTGGTAGCCCCTGGCGGGTTTGCGCTGACCAACCACCACGTGGTGCAAGGGGCCAAGTCGCTCAAGGTGCGGCTGGGCGGCCAGGACCATGTGTGGCCGGCCGAATTGGTCGCGGCCGATTCGGTGTTGGATATCGCCTTGCTGAAGGTGTCGTTGCCGGCCGATGCTAGCCGTGCCCCCATCCCTTTGGCCGACAAACCCGCCCGCCGCGGTGCCCGGGTGCTGGCGGTGGGCTTTCCCCCGGCCAGCTCGTGGGGCGATGCGGCCCTCAAACTGACCCAGGGGATCATCAGCGCCACGCCCGACGAAAACCCGGAACGCATGCTGGTGCTCGATTGCCGCATCAACCCCGGCAACAGCGGCGGGCCCTTGTGCGATGCCTACGGAAACGCCGTGGGCATGGTCACCGCCAAGAGCTATGGCGGCGTGGGGGTCGACAGTTACGGCATGGCCTTGCCCGCCGAGGTGCTCCGCGAGTTCCTCGCCAAACACCTCCCGGCCGGCTGTGCGCTGCCGCCGCCCCGCCCGGCCCAGCAACCCCGGGAATGGGAAGACATCGCCCCGCAGGTGAGCCCTGCGGTGATGATGATCCTCCGCGGGCAGTAAGCCCGCCGCTTTCTTGGCGTTACCGCTTTGCGCGTTTGGCTTTGCCGGCTGCTTTGGACGGTGCGGGCCGCATGGGCCAATGCTCCGATTCGGTCCGCGCGGTGGCCAGATAGGCTTCGATCTTCGCCACGATCTCGGGGTGCTGTGCGGCGATGTCGTGCTCCTCGCCGAGGTCGCTGCGGAGGTCATAAAGCCGCATAGCCCCGCCCCAAGGCCGGATCGCTTTCCAGGGCCCCATGCGCACCGCCTGCTGCGAGCCCCCTTCATGGAACTCCCAGTACATTAACTCGTGCTGCCGCTGGCCGGGCCGGCCCAACAGCGTCGGAACCACCGAAATGCCATCCAGCCCCGGCGGCGGGGTGGCGCCCGCCAGTTCGGCCAGCGTCGGCAGAACATCCCAGAACCCCCACGGCAGGTCGCTCACCCCAGGGCGGATTTTTCCCGGCCAGCGGACCAGCATCGGCACCCGGATGCCGCCGTCGTGCAGCGACCGCTTGAACCCCCGCAACGGCCCCGAGGAGCGGAAGAACTGCGGGTCGCTGCCCCCTTCGCGGTGCGGACCGTTGTCGCTGCTGAAAAACACGATCGTCTTCTCGTCCAACCCCAACTCGCGCAACCGGTCCAGCACCCGGCCGATGTCGGCGTCCATGCGGGTGATCATGGCGGCCCGGCCTTTTTCCGGCGCCGGCCAGTCGCGGTCGGCATACGGGCCGTAATCCGGCACCTCCATCCCCTCCTTGCCCGCCTCGTTGTTGGCGTGCGGAATGGTCAGGGCCAGGTACAGGAAAAACGGCCGGTCTTTGTGCCGCTGGATGAACTCCAACGCTTCGCGAATGAACAGGTCGTGGGAATACTCCACGCGCTTGGTGGCCACGCCCGTGCCGAACGGCTGGGCCGGCGTGGTGCCGGGCACCTGGTTAGCGAGCCGCACCTCCTGCTCGTTGCGCCACAAGAAAGCGGGGTAATAGTTGTGGGCGTGGCGCTGGTTGAGGTAGCCGAACCAGTAATCGAAGCCCTGGCGGTTGGGGATGCCCGGCGAGCCCGCTTCGCCCAGCCCCCACTTGCCGATGATGCCGGTGGTGTAGCCGGCCGATCGGAGCACCTCGGCCACCGTCAGGTCCTCGGGTTCCAGCGGCACCAGGGCGTTGCCCCGCACGCGGCAATGGCCGGTGTGCAAACCGGTCATCAGCACGCACCGCGACGGGGCGCAGACGGTGCTCCCCGCGTAACAATCGGTAAACCGCAGCCCTTCGGCCGCCAGCCGATCCAACCGAGGCGTTTGAATCACCTTCTGGCCATAGCACCCCAGGTCGCCATAGCCCAAGTCGTCGGCAAGAATGAAAAGGATATTGGGCTTGTCGGCCGAACGGGCACTACCCCCCGATGCAGGGGCCAAGACGCCCAGCAGTCCCAGCACAGCCAGGCAGGCCGAAGTTGCCCATGGGCTTGCCCAAGACCGTGCCGGCCTGGGCCTGCCGTTGGCCGGCCCGGCTACTCCCACGCCACGCGGGTTCATCATTGCTCCTCCCAAAAAGTCCCTCGAATGCCGGAAACGAATATCCGCCTTCGCCAAGCGGATGTCAATCGCCTTGGCCAGCCTCGAGCCGTTGCTAGCCCCCCGGCGCGGCCAAGCGCAGGCGACACCCAAGGGCCTGTGGGCGTACAATGGACCGTACGGGCCAGGCAGGCGCCGCACGTGGGTCACCTGGCACCCGTCATCGGTTACCGAGTCTCCCGCTTGGGGGATTCTGCTCCCTTTGAAATCCCCGCGTCAATCCATACCCATGCTGGAAACAATAGCCGCTAAAGTACAAGCCGGGGAAAGGCTCTCGCCCGAAGAGGGCCTGTACCTGTTCCGCCCTGAGGTCGATTTGCACGCCGTGGGCCGGCTGGCCAACTTCGTGCGCCAGAAAAGGCACGGCAAGGTGGCGTGGTACAACATCAATGTCCACTTGAATCCGACCAATGTCTGTACTTACCGCTGCCCCCTGTGCGCGTATCGGCGGGACCCCGCTGGGGACGGGGCGTACGTGATGACCCGCGACGACATCCTCCGGCGGGGCCAGGAGGCAGAAACTATTGGGGCTACCGAGGTCCACATCGTCAGCGGCATGTACGCCGCAATGGGCTACCAGTGGTACCTGGACATCATCCGCTGGATGCACGAGGCGTTTCCGCGATTGCACTTGAAGGCCTGGACCGCCGCGGAGATTGCCTGGTTTTCCCAGATTACCGGCCGGCCCATCCGCGCTATCCTTCACGAGATGATCCAAGCCGGCGTCGGAAGCATGCCCGGCGGGGGAGCCGAAATCTTCGCCCCGGAGGTCCGCCGCCGTATCTCGCCGGGCAAGCTCGACGGACAAACGTGGTTGGAGGTACACCGCACGGCCCACGAATTGGGGCTGCGGACCAACGCCACGATGCTGTACGGCCACGTCGAGACCCCGGCCCACCGTATCGACCACATGGTCCGACTGAGGGAGCTTCAGGACCAGACCGGGGGGTTCCAGGCCTTCATTCCTCTGGCGTTTCATCCCCAAGGGACCCGGCTGAACGGCCTGCGGCGCACCAGTGCCCTAGATGACCTCCGTACCGTGGCCGTCGCCCGGCTGATGCTGGATAACTTCGACCACATCAAGGCGTACTGGATATCGCTCGGCGTGGGGACCGCCCAAGTGGCCTTGGCCTACGGTGCCGATGACTTCGACGGCACGGTCCGGCATGAGACCATTCACCATGAGGCCGGGGCCACCTCGCCCGACTGGCTCTCGGTAGATGAACTGCGCCGGCTGATCACCGAGGCGGGCTTCGAACCGGTCGAGCGCGATACCCTCTACCGGCGGGTCCACCGGCAGGGGAGGCAATGGCGCGTTGAGGAGCAGACTCCGGTACCGATCGAATAGCCCATCAGCGAAGCTCATCCCCAATGATCACGTGAGTGCTGGCCTTCAATACAAGCTGACCCCGCAGGCCGTTTTTGGCCGTGCACCCAACATTGGCCTGACCAACAAATGCCCCAAGCCGTGGCCATCGTAAGGCAGGCCCGTTTACGGGCCTTACCGCCGAAAGGCGGCCCATAGGCCCGGCCTTCAGGCCGGGTTCGGCCGATCCCGCAGTCTCGCTTCCCAATCCATTCCAATGTCAGCCTGTCACCCCCCTTAAGGGGACTCCTCTGCGCACTGGAGCGTGCCGGCCAAACCGCGCCGTCCCCGCGTAACGATCGCCGCGCACAGCGTAACGAGGAGGCCCGTAAACGGGCCTGACAGGGGGCGCTTTGAAAACCATTGAGAGGACGATTGATATTGGCGGGCGGGACCCGGCGTGAACGCCGGGCCTTGTAGCCGCCTGCGGCGGCAAACGCCCGTAAACGGGCGTTCTGGCGTGTGGCGAAACTCCTCCGGGCCAGGACGATACCGGGCTGGTCCATTGGCCTCAATTGCTCATACGGCCATACAGGCTTCCCCGCCGTTTTTTAGGCGCGAACGTGAGCCTGCGGTCGCGAAAGAGGCCCCAATGCGCAACCGGCTCGACGCCGTCCACCGCGAGTCCCTCAACCCGGACACCACTTGCCCTCGTCGCTGGCCACGCCAGCGGGTACACTAAGGGCAGCGGGCGGCGGTCCTAGGGTTTGGGGGTCTTTCCCACCCGGCGGTGCGGTATGGGCTTTCGTGTCAGTCTGGACATTTTCCGCGGTCCATTGGACCTGTTGCTGTACCTCGTGCGCAAGCACGAGGTCGATATCGCCGATATTCCCATCGCGGCGATCACCGAACAGTACCTCGAATACCTGGCCGTGCTTCAGGAGCTGGATATCGACGGGGTCGCGGAGTTCGTGGCCTTGGCCAGTACCCTGTTGGAGATCAAAGCCCAGCAGCTCTTGCCCGCCGGTGAAGGCGAGGAGGTTCCGGTCGAGGACCCGCGCTCGGAACTGGTGCAACGGCTGTTGGAGTACAAGGAGTACCGCGACGCGGCAGCGGCCCTGGAGGAACGCAGCCGGCGGTGGCAGCAGCAGTATGCTCGCCGGGCCGGCGAAGACAGCCCAGGGCCCCGCGACCCCGCCGAGGAGCCCCTTCAAGAAGTCGAGCTTTGGGACTTGGTGAGCGCGTTTGCCCGGGTGCTTCGTTCGGCCGAGCTGGCGCAGCCCTCCAGCATCGTGTACGACGATACGCCCATTCAAGTGTACATGGCCCGGATTCTGGAACGCGTGCTGGCCGAGGGCCGGCTGCCTCTGGGCGGGCTTTTCGATCCCAGTATGCACAAGTCGCGTCTGGTGGGCATCTTTCTGGCCGTGCTGGAGCTGGTCCGCAGCCACCGGGTCATGCTGGAGCAGCCCTGCCTGTTCGGGGAGATCTGGATTCATCCCGGGCCGGCCGCCGGCCAACCCCTGGAGCCCGTACCGCCGGATGCGTGCGATCCTTCTTTGGCCTCGAACCAGGCGGCCCGATGACCGAACTGTCGCGTACCGACCGGCACCTCCGCGATCAGCCCATCAAGCGCTTGCGGCACAAGACCATCACCATCGAGGGCTATTCGCGGGCCGCCGTGCAAACCTACTGGCGGGTGCCCGAGTTCAAGATCGGTTTCGATTTGGGGGCCCAGCCCTGGGCCTTCATGGGCACGCCCACGTGGCTGGTGTCGCACACGCACTTGGACCACATTCTGGCCCTGCCGGCCTATGTCGCCCGGCGGCGGATGATGAAGATGGAACCGCCGGTCATCTATCTCCCCGAGCCGGCCGTGCCCCTGGTCCAACGCCTGCTGCACCAGATGAGCCGGCTGGACCGCGGCCGGCTGCCGTGCGAGCTGCGCCCGGCCCGGCCCGGCGACGAAATCGAGCTTTCCCGCGAGCTGGTGGTCACGGTATCGGCCACGCGGCACACGGTGCCCTCGCTGGGCTTCGTGGTCTGGGAGCGGCGGCGCAAACTCAAGCCCGAATTCCTCGATCTGCCGGGAACCGCCATCCGCGACCTCAAACTCAGCGGCGTGGAAATCACCCGCGAACTCCGCATTCCCCGGCTGGCCTACCTGGGCGATAGCGCCCCGGAGGGCCTGGACGCCTGCCCGGCCATGTTCGAGGCCGAGGTCCTCATCATGGAACTGACCTTCGTGGCCCCCAGCCACCGGAAGGAAAAAATCCACCGCTTCGGGCACATGCATCTGGATGATCTTGTGGAGCGCCGCGATCGGCTGAAGAACGAGGTGATCATCGCCGCCCACTTCAGCACTCGGTACGACGGCCGGCAAATCCAGGAGTGGGTCCGCCGGGCCTTGCCCGACGCTTTGGGCGGGCGCCTGCACCTGTGGCTGTAACCGGCGGCGGCTGGCCTGCGATGTTGGCCTGCGTGCCGCCTTGGCGTGCCTATGGCGATGGGTGGGGTTGGCCGGGATGCCGGTTCGCCCTGCGGAAGAGATCGGCAAGCGGCAGCCGAAAGCCGGGCAGCACCTTGCCGCCCGCAAGGTATCCCCCGGGTGCCGCACCGGCTGGCCGGGCGGTTGCCGGGGGCGGCTACGGCTCGGTCGCGGGAAAACTCCGGGGCGACGCCCGGTAGCCGATCACGCCTTGGCGGCCGAGTTCTCGGGCGAGGTGCCGCTGCCGGCGCCGACCAGGGCCGGTTCCTCCCGGGCCAGATCGGCTCCCAGCACCCCCTCGAAGACGAATTGCTTCTTGCCGCCCACCTCTTTGATGCGGACCACGATGGTATCCTTCCCGCGGAACTCGCCTTTGAGGAGTTCCTCGGACAGCGGGTCTTCGATGTAGTTTTCGATGGCCCGGCGCAGCGGGCGGGCGCCGAAGTCCAGGTTCGACCCCCGCTTGATCAAGAGCTTCTTGGCCTCGTCGGTCAACACCAGTTTCAGGCCGTGCTCGGCCAGCCGGTCGCGGACCTTCTTGAGTTCCAGTTCGACCACCTCGCCCAGGTCGGCCTGGGTGAGATGGCGGAAGACGATGATGTCATCGACGCGGTTGAGGAACTCGGGGCGGAAGACCCGTTCGATGTGCTCGGTGACGCGCTGCTTCATGTTCTCGTAGCTGGCGTCGTCATCGGGCTTCTGGAAGCCGAACTGGGCCTCGTTCTTGATGGCCTCGGCCCCGGCGTTGGTGGTCATGATGAGGATGGTATTGCGGAAGTCGATGTTCCGGCCGAAGCTGTCGGTCAGCCGGCCTTCCTCCATGACCTGCAACAGCATGTTGAATACGTCGGGGTGGGCCTTTTCGATCTCGTCCAGCAGGACCACGGCGTAGGGGCGGCGGCGGATTTTTTCGGTCAACTGGCCGCCCTCCTCATAGCCCACGTACCCAGGCG
>JBBIQF010000342.1:280-7048 GCA_037442445.1 Planctomycetaceae bacterium | reverse complement strand
GCGATCAACCGCCAGACCCTGGCCGCCCGGCGCCCGCCCACGGAGATCACCCCCTGGTACGGCCCGGTGCGTGGCTTTGCCTTTGCGCGCGAGGTCCAGCCGGTGCTGGACCGCTACTGCACCGCCTGCCACGACGGCCGGCCCCAGTGGAACGGCAAGCCGCTGGCCGACCTCCGCGGCTCGAAGATGATTACCGACTGGAAGTCGGACATCGCCGGGCACGTCAGCCCCACGGTGGGGGGCAAGTTCTCGGTGGCCTACGCCGAGCTGCACCGCTATGTGCGCCGCCCCGGCATCGAGAGCGACCTCCACATGCTTTCGCCGATGGACTACCACGCCGATACCACCGAACTGGTGCAATTGCTCCGCAAAGGGCATTACGGGGTGGTTCTGGATGCCGAGTCGTGGGACCGGCTGATCACGTGGATCGACCTCAATACCCCATACCACGGCACGTGGAGTGAGATTGTGGGCCGGCAGGCGGTCGAGAAGCAGGCGGCCCGGCGGCGCGAAATGCTCCGCCGCTATGCCGGGGTCGATGTGGACCCCGAGGCAATACCCGAGCTTCCCCGCCCGGTGCTTGCGGGGGGCCGCCAGGCGGCTGCGGATCCGCAAGGAAACAGTTCGGCGACGTTGCGGGCGGCGGTCAGCGGCCTGGCCTCAGCCGACCGCAAGCAGGCTTCGGCACAAGCCTCGGCCCAGGGGGCGCCCCCTGTCGTGCCTAGCGGCTGGCAGCCCGCGCCGCCGCAGCGCTTCGACCTGGGGGGCGGTGTGCTGTTGGAGATGGTGCAAGTGCCGCCGGGCGAGTTCACCATGGGCGATCCGGATGGGGAAGCCGACGAGCGCCCAGCCACGCGCGTGAAGATTCCGCGCCCCTTCTGGCTGGGCCGCTTCGAAGTGACCAACCAGCAATATGCCCGCTTCGACCCCGGCCACGACAGCCACGTCGAGTCGATGCACGGCTACCAGTTCGGCATGCACGGGTATGCACTCGACCGGCCGCGGCAGCCGGTGGTGCGGGTGAGCTGGTCGCAGGCCATGGCCTTTTGCCAGTGGCTTTCGGCGCGCACGGGGCGGCGCTTCCGCCTGCCTACCGAGGCCGAGTGGGAATGGGCCTGCCGCGCTGGCAGCCCGGCATCCTTCTTCTTCGGCCCGGAGGATGCCGACTACACCCGCTACGCCAATCTGGGCGATCGGTCGCTGCGGCAGTTCGCCATCGACACGTTCGTGCAGGTCCGCGTGCTCGAAAAACCCGGCAAGTACGATGACTGGGTCCCCAAGGACGAGCGGTACGACGACGGGGCGTTCGTCTCTGCCGATGTGGGCCGGTACCAGCCCAACCCCTGGGGGCTTTACGATATGCACGGCAACGTGTGGGAATGGACGCTTTCGGCGTATGCGCCGTACCCGTATCGCGACGACGATGGGCGGAACGATCCGGGTTCGATGGAGCGGCGGGTCGTGCGTGGGGGTTCGTGGTACGACCGCCCCAAACGGTGCCGGTCGTCGTTCCGCCTGGCCTACTGGCCGTTCCAAAAGGTGTTCAACGTGGGATTCCGCGTGGCCATGGAGCCGTGACCGCCGCGGGCTGCTTTCCACCGGGAGTGTTGCCATGGAAATGACGGCGCGCCAGCGATGGCTGGCGTTACTGGAAGGGCGGTCGGCGGACCGAATTCCCGCCGACTACCAGGCCACGCCCGAGGTTACCGCCCGGCTGTGTTCCGACTTGCACTGCCCGGACGAGGAAGCGTTGTGGCGGCGGCTGCGGGTGGATCGGCGGCGGTTTGTCGAGCCCCGCTGGAAGCTGCCCCACCACCCCGGCGACCCCCAGGCCGACATGTGGGGCGTCCGCTACCGCAAAGTGGATTACGGCGGCGGGGTGTACGACGAGCCGGTGTACCACCCGCTGGCCCACGTCCAGAGCGTGGCCGAAGTCCACGCCCATCGCTGGCCCGACCCCGACGATTTCGACTACACGGCGGTGACCGCCGCCGTGGAGAGCGACGGCGGTTACCGGCCGATCCACGCCGGTTGCTACGAGCCGTTCCTGCTGTACGGCTATCTGCGGGGCCTGGAGCAGGCCTTTGCCGACTTGGTGCTTTATCCGGAGATCGCCGACGCCATCCTCGGCCATTTGTTCGACTTCTATTACGAACACCACCGCCGCATCTTCGAGGCGGGGCGGGGAAAGATCGACCTCACCTGGGTGGCCGAGGACCTGGGGTCGCAGACCGGCCCGCTGATGAGCTTGGCCACGTACCGGCGATTTCTGCTTCCCAATCAGATCAAGATGGCCGACCTAGCCCGCAGCTACGGCGTGCATGTGATGTACCATACCGACGGCGCCGCCCGGCTGTTTCTTCCGGACCTGATCGACCGGGTGGGCATCGAGGTGCTCAACCCCATCCAATGGCGCTGCCCGGGCATGGAGCGCGAAAAACTGGTGGCCGAGTTCGGCCGGCACGTGGTGTTCCACGGCTCGATCGACAACCAGCAGACGCTGGCTTTCGGCACGGTCGAGGACGTGGTGGCCGAGGTCCGCCAAAGTATAGAAATCTACCGCAACGCCCGGTGGATCTGCGCCCCATGCCATAACATCCAGCCCATTACGCCCACCGAGAACATCGTGGCCATGTACGAAGCGCTGGGCTAGGCGCCAGTGCTGGCTAGTGCCCTGGTGGGGGCCAGCGCCACGGGCAGCGGAAAGGCGGTGCACGTAGCCACTAGGCAAGGGGCGGGGCCACCCCACGGCAGGCAAGACGATCGTTTGCGTTGCAAGCATTGTGGAAAGCCCAACGATGAGAAATCTCACCTGTGCGATTGGCCTTTGTGTGTTGGCTGTGGCGGCCTGGCCCGCTTGCGGCGCCGAGGACCGTTTGGTCGCCGAGTTCGTTTCGCCCCCGGCGGCGGCACATCCATGGGTGTATTGGTTTTGGAAGAACGGCAACATCAGCCGGTCGGGGATCACGGCCGACCTGGAGGCCATGCACCGCGTGGGCATTCGGGGGGTGATTTTGATGGAAGTGGCGCTCAGCGTGCCCGCTGGCCCTGCGCCGTTTTTCAGCCCGCAGTGGCGCGAGCTGTTTCGGCACGCCGTGGCCGAGGCCCATCGCCTCGGCATCCAAGTCAGTCTGAACACGGCGCCGGGGTGGACCGGCAGCGGCGGCCCTTGGGTGCGGCCCGAACAGTCGATGCAGAAACTGGTGGCCAGCGAGACGGCCGTCGTTGGTCCGGGCCGGTTCGAAGGCACGCTCCCCCAGCCCGAAACGGTCGCCGGTTTTTACCAAGATGTGGCCGTGCTGGCCTTTCCCACCTCTTCGGCCGAGTACCGCATTGCCCGGCTGGCCGAAAAAGCGCTCTACCAGCGGGGGCCGTATTCCTCGATGCCGGGCGTGCCGGCTTTTTTGGCGATGCCGGCCGAGTTCCCCGCCGTGCCGGCCCAAGCCGCCATCCCGCGGGCCGAGATCGTGGACCTCAGCGCGCGGCTCGAGCCCGGCGGCCGGCTAACATGGGAGGTGCCGCCCGGCCGGTGGACCATCCTCCGCTTGGGGCGGACCAGCACGGGGCAGACGAACCGGCCCGCTCCCCTGCCGGGCTTGGAATGCGACAAACTCGATCCGGCCGCCCTGGACGCCCATTTCCGCCAGTTCACCGCCCGGCTTCTCGGGGAACTGGATCCCAAGCACCGCGCAGCCCTGGTGGCCATCCACCTCGATAGCTGGGAAGTGGGCGCGCAGAATTGGACCGCCGCCATGCGCCAGGAGTTTCACAAGCGCCGGGGCTACGACCCGCTTGTGTATCTGCCGGCCATGACCGGCCGGGTGGTCGAAAACCTCGAAATCTCCGAACGCTTCCTTTGGGACCTGAGGCAGACGGTCTCGGAGCTGATCGCGGAAAACCACGGCCGGCGGCTCCGCGAACTGGCCCATGCGCACGGCCTGTGGCTTTCCATCGAGCCCTACGACATGACGCCCTGCGACGACATGACCCTGGGCGCCCAGGCCGACGTGCCTATGTGCGAGTTCTGGAGCAACACCTTCGATACCCGCTACAGCGTCAAGGAGGCCACTTCGATTGCACACGTGTATGGCCGGCCGGTGGTCGCGGCCGAGGCCTTCACCTCGACCGAAAGCTGGCTGTCCCACCCGGGCACGGTCAAGGCGCTGGGCGACTGGGCATTCTGCGAGGGCGTCAACCGGCTGGTCATCCACCGCTATGTGCACCAGCCGTTCGCAAACATCCGGCCTGGCCTGAGCCTGGGCCCGCATGGCCTGCATTACGAACGCACCCAGACCTGGTGGGAGATGACCGGGCCCTGGCACCAGTACCTTGCCCGCTGCCAGGGGCTGCTCCAGCAAGGCCAGCCGATGGCCGACGTCCTATACCTTAGCCCGGAGGGGGCGCCGAATGTGTTTTCGACGCCCGATCCGGCGCCGGAAGCCTTCCGCTACGACGCCTGTACGCCAGAGGCCCTTTGCAGCCGCGTGCGGGTGGAAGAGGGGCGACTGGTCCTGCCGCAAGGGACGGGGTACGCCATGCTGGTCCTGCCCGACCTGCCCACCATGACGCCTCGATTGCTGCGGCGGATCAAAGAACTGGTGGTGCAGGGTGCCACGGTGCTCGGCCGGCCGCCCAAAAAATCGCCCAGCCTGGAGGGCTACCCGGCCTCGGATGCCGAAGTGGCGCAACTGGCCGCCGAGCTGTGGGGGCCGCAGGAACACGGCGAACCCGGCCAGGCCCGGTGGTTCGGCAAAGGGGTCGTGATCTGGGCCAAGCCGGCCGCCAGCAACGACTCGCTGGCCGACGCCGACCAGGCAATTGCCCAGGCTCGGTGGATCTGGGACAACCGGCAAGCGGCATCCGCCGCGGCCGTGGGCAAGCGCTACTTTCGCCGAGTGCTGGAGATCCCTGCTGGAGCCGAGGTCGCCTCGGCCTATGTGCTCATGACCGCCGACAATGCCTTCCAACTGTGGGTCAACGGGCAGCCGGCGGCCTCGGGCCAGGATTTTCACTATTTCGTTGCTGCCGAGGTTTCCCGGTGGCTTCGGCCGGGCGTCAACGTGCTGGCCATCGCGGCCGAAAACGGCGGCACACACCCCAACCCCGCCGGGCTGATCGGTGTGCTGGTCGTACGTTTTCGCCACGGAGCGCCCCTGGTGCTCGTCACCGATCGCCATTGGCAGGCCGCGGCGACGACTACCGGCGATTGGACCACCGAACCCGGCACGGCGGGTGCAAACTGGGCGGCAGCAACCGAACTCGGCCCGCCCGGCATGGCCCCCTGGGATACTCCGCGCCGAGCCGTGCGAAGCAATATCTACCCGCCCAACCAACAGGTGGCCGAAGTGCTCCGCTCCCTGGGATGGCAGCCCGACTTGGCGGCCGATCGCCCCCTCCGGTACACCCATCGCCGCCTCGGCAACGCCGATGTGTATTTCGTCAGCAACGGTGCCGATGAACCGGTCCGCACGCTGGCCCTATTCCGCCAGTTGGGCCGCGCTGCCGAGTGCTGGCATCCGGAGAGTGGGCAAGTGCGGCCCCTTCCGCGATTCTGGACCACCGGCGACGGCCGGACCGCCGTGCCCCTGGCCTTCGAGCCCCATGAAAGCTACTTCATCGTGTTCCGCAACCCGCTGCGGGCCGCCAAAGGCAGTAAAGCACCGGCCCAACCCCGCTTGGCCGACGATTGGCTTTCCGGCGCCCTGGCGAACTTTCCCCGCCTTGTGCAAAAAGGCGAAATCGCTGGGCCATGGACGGTTGCCTTCGATCCGGCTTGGGGCGGCCCCGAGCGGCCGGTCGTTTTCCAACGCCTCGAAGACTGGAGCCGCCGAAGGGAAGTCGCCATTCGCTACTACTCCGGCCCGGCCCGCTACACCCACACGTTTTCCCTTCCGCCCGGCCTGGCCGCGGGCAAACCCGTGTACCTGGACCTTGGACGCGTCGAGGTCATGGCCCGGGTCGTCTTGAACGGCAAGGAGGTGGGCATCGCCTGGAAGCGGCCGTTCCGAGTGGAAATCACCTCGGCGTTAGTCTCCAGGCAGAATCGGCTGGAAATCACGGTGGTCAACCTCTGGCCCAATCGCCTCATCGGCGACGAACATTTGCCTCCGGACTGCGAACTTCGGCCGAATGGGACCCTGGCCCGCTGGCCCGATTGGTTGCTCGAAGCCAAACCTAGCCCCACCGGCCGGAGGAGTTTCGCCACATGGCGGCAGTGGACCAAGGATTCCCCCCTGTTACCCTCCGGGTTGCTCGGGCCGGTAACGCTCTGGCAGGCCGAGTAGCCTCCCGAGCCGAGTGCGTAAACCCCTGCTCGTGCCTGGAAGGACGCGCTCCGTCGCGTCCGCCCCGATTCGAATCCCATCTCGGCCACGACGGAGCGTGGCCCTCCAACGGGGTGGAAACGCCTGGCTGCGAACCATAGCTTTGCCGACCCCGTCTTGCTATGGTGAGTTTAGCGCGTGCCATTTGGGGGCGCCCCGGTCACGCTTGCGAGGAGTGGGTCATGTGGCTTTGGCAGTTTTCGAGGGTTCGCGGGCACCGGCGGCCCGCCGCAGCCGCCTTCATCGCCTTTGTCCTCCTTTTTTCGGGGTCCGAAGCCACAGAGGCCCGGCCGCCTGCCAGCCGCTTGTTGCCCGAAAGGACGGTGGTGTACCTTTCCGTTTCCAATGTTCCGGAGCTGACGCGGCGGTTCCAGAACACCTCGCTGGGGCGGATGAGCCGCGATCCCCAAGTGCAGCCGCTGGTCGCCCATCTGTACGGCACACT
>JBBIQF010000342.1:0-240 GCA_037442445.1 Planctomycetaceae bacterium | reverse complement strand
GGACTGCCCGATCTCCTGTCGCTGCCTCAGGGTGAACTGACGGTTGCCGTGGTGGCGCAAGAACAAGGTCCCCCGGCTTTGGTGGTGCTCTTGGAGGTGGGGCAGCAGCTTCCCGCTGCCCTGCGTTTTCTCCAGCGGGGTGGCGAGCTGCTTGAGAAAAACGGCATCAAGCGCACCGAATCGGTCGTGGCGGGGGTGAAGTTCACGAACTTCGAGGGTCCGGGCAGCCGGCCCCCCCGC
>JBBIQF010000341.1:0-7078 GCA_037442445.1 Planctomycetaceae bacterium | reverse complement strand
AAACGCCTGTGGGCCAACCGCTCGCTTTCGATGGTCTCGCGCGTGGCGGTGCTAGGGCCTGGCAGGCAGTCGCCGGGCCGGCTGGTATGCACCAATGCGCTCGGTTCGCTGGTGGTGCTCGATGCCCAGGGCAAACGGGTGGACGAGTTCCGCCTGCCCAACCGGTTGCTGCACTGGATCGTGGCGGCCGAGCCGGCAGGGGGCAAGCCCGCGCTGGCCGGCCTGTTCCTGGCCGATATGGCCTCGAGCGTGGCCATCGGCCTGGACACGAGCGGTCATGAGTTGTGGACCTATCCGCTGCCGCGGGGGCTTCATCAGCGGGCGGTGGAACAAGTGGTGTTTGCCGAGTTGCCGCCGCCGCTGGGCCAGGTGTGGATACTGCCTGGGCCCGACGGCTCGATCCATCTTCTGGCGGCCGACGGCAAGACCATCGACCAATTCCACTACGGCGAAATCCTCTGCGGGTTGGCGGCTCTGGTGCTCGATGGAAAACCGGTGCTGGTGGTGGCCACGCCCCAGGCGGTGGAGGCGTGGCAGCTTTCGGCCGGCCAGTGACCCTGCCCAGACGCCCCCAGAGGATCGAGGCGCGGCAGGTGGCCGGCAGCCGGCCGTGAGGCAACCGGCTACACCTGGGTTCCCAACAGCCACGCCAAAATGCCCTTCTGGACGTGCATGCGGTTGGCGGCCTGGCGGACCACGATGCTTTGCGGGCCGTCGATCACCTCGTCGGTCACCTCTTCGCCGCGGTGCGCGGGCAGGCAGTGCATGAAGAAGGCATCGGGCGGGGCATGGGACATGAGTTGGCGATTGACCTGGAAGGGGGCGAAGTCCTGCCGGCGTTTTTCGCGTTCGGCCTCCTGGCCCATGCTGGTCCAGACGTCGGTATAAACGGCCAGGGCGTCGCGGACCGCCTCGACCGGATCGCCGGTGACCACCAGTTCCAGGCGGGGCACCTCGCGTTTCAGGCGGGCCAGGAAATCCTCGCTAAAGCGGTAGGCCTTGGGCGTGGCCATCACAAACCGCATTCCCATCCGGCCGCAGGCCACCGCCAGGCTGCGGGCCACGTTATTCCCGTCGCCGATCCACGCCAGCGTCCGGCCGGCCAGGTCGCCGGCCAACTCGCGGAGGGTGAACAGGTCGGCCATGGCCTGGCACGGGTGGGCATAATCGGACAAACCGTTGATCACCGGGCAACTGGCCACCGCCGCGAGCCGCTCGAGGGTCTGGTGGCTGTAGGTCCGGGCGACGATGACGTCCACGTACTGGCTCAGGACGCGGGCGAAATCCTCCAGCGATTCCCGGGAGCCGAATCCCGCCTCGGCCCCCAAGAACATCGCGCTGCCCCCCAGGTGCACCATCGCCGCCTCGAAGCTTACCCGCGTGCGGAGCGACTGCTTTTCGAAGAGCATGGCCATTACCCGCCCAGGCAACAGGGGCTCGCGCACGCCCTGCTCGAACTTGCTCTTGAGGTCCACGGTGATCGAGAAGATGCGTTCGATCTCCGCCGTTTTCAGGTCCGACATGGCCAGGAGATGTCGCATGGCAGGTGGCGGGTACGGAGGGTACAGGAAAATGGGACCGGCCAACCCGATCCGCGTGCTCCGGCGACGGGGTGGCCGACTTCAACGCAACGGTGCGCCGTGTCCCGGCAACCGGCCCGGGGCTTGTGGCTCCCCAGGGCAAGCCCTGCGGCCGGCGCGGGCACCTTGGGCATGCTTGTGGGGTGATGCCGCTGGCCGGTAGGCTGGCGCTCTAGCCCGGGGCCGCGGCACCGGCTTGTGCGCGGATGACCTCGGCCAGGATGTCGCACCCCTGGTGCAGTTGGTCTTCTTCGAGCGTCATGGCGGGCAGCAGGCGGATGACGTTGCCGTGGGTGCAATTGACCAACAGGCCGCGATCCATGCACGCCCGCACCGTGGGGGCGCCGTCGATGGCCAGCTCGATGCCAATCATCAACCCGGCGATGCGGACCTGCCGGACCAGATCGCATTGTTGCTGGAGTTCGCCGAGGCGCTGGCGAAACAGCTCGCTGAGGTGCTGGGTCCGCTGGAGCAGGCCCTGGGATTCGATCATCTCGATGGCCGCCAGGCCGGCCGCCGCGGCTACCGGGTTCCCCCCGAAAGTTGCGGCGTGCATGCCGGGGCGCAAACTGGCTGCCACCTCCCGCCGGGCCAGCATCGCCCCGCCCGGCAGGCCGCCGCAGATGGCCTTGGCCAACGTCATGATGTCGGGCGTGACCCCAAAATACTGATAGGCGAACCATTGCCCGGTCCGGCCACAGCCGGTCTGCACCTCGTCGAACACCAAGAGCAACTCGTGCTCGTCGGCCAGCTTGCGGAGCCCTGCCAGGAACCCGTCGGGCGGCAGCCGCACGCCCCCTTCGCCCTGGATGGGCTCGATCATGATCGCCGCCGTTTCGGCATCGATCAGGCGGGCGACCGCGTCCAAATCCCCATAGGGGGCGTACACGAAGCCCGCCACCAGCGGCCCCAACCCTTCATGATACTTGGGTTGTGCCGTGGCGGTCAGCGAGCCCAGCGTGCGCCCGTGAAAACTGCCCTCGAACGTAATGATTTTGTATCGCGGCCGGCGGGCATGAAGCCGCACCAGTTTGATCGCGGCCTCGTTGGCCTCGGTCCCCGAGTTGCAGAAAAACGCCTGGCCGCCAAAGCTCCGCTGGCTCAGGGCCTCGGCCCAGCGCCCCTGGAGTTCCGTGTACCACGTGTTGGGCACGTGAATGAGCTGGCCGACCTGCCGCCGGACGGCCTCGACCACCGGCGCCGGGCAGTGCCCCAACAGCCCGCACCCCCAACCCGGGAAAAAGTCCAGATACCGCCTCCCCTCGCTATCCCAGACATACGAATCCTCGCCCCGCACCAGGGCGACCGGAAAGCGATTGTAATTGCCGATGACGTAGTCCTGGAACAAGCGGATGGTCTGTTCGGAACTCAAAGTCTGGGTCACGCCAGGCGTCTCCTTCGGCCGGGGAGGGCTTGGGGACCGGCTGGCACCGGCTGCCGCCCCCGAAGCCCCGCGATGCACTCATTCCCGTACGATTTCCGTCCCCACCCCCTTGCTGGTGTACACCTCCAGGAGCAACGAATGCCGCAGCCGGCCGTCGATAATATGGATCTTCCGCACGCCGGCTTCCAGCGTCTCCAAACAGGCCTGGACCTTGGGGATCATGCCGGCGTCGATCGCGCCGGAGGCCATCAGCTCCCGGGCCTCGCGGGCGGTAAGCGACTGGATCAACGAGGCCGGGTCGTCCTTGTTCCGCCGCACCCCATTGACATCGCTCAAGAACACCAGCTTCTCGGCCTGAAGGGCCTTGGCGATGGCCGTGGCTGCGGTATCGGCATTGACGTTCAGCTTGCCCCCGCTCTCTTCATCCAAGCACATCGAGGGGATGACCGGCACGATGCCGCCTTCGCATAATGCCCGCAGAGGCTCGCAATCCACGCGGGTCACCTCGCCCACGAATCCCAGGTCCACCGGCTGGCCGTCCTGGCCGTCGATCCGCAACCGCCGGCCATGGAGCACATTGCGGGTGCGGAAGTTGAGGGCCTGGGCCAGCCCGCCAATCTCTTCGATCCGGCGAGCCAGGGCCTCGTTGGTCTCGTAGGCCAACACCCGCTCGACGATGGCCAGCGTGGCGGCGTCGGTATAGCGGCGGCCTTGGACGAAGCGGGGGGTGATACCGGCCTCGGCCATGGCGCGGGTGATGGCCGCCCCCGCCCCGTGCACCAGCACCGGGCGCATGCCCACGCTCTCCATGAACACCACATCGACCAGCAGGTGCCCCAAGGCCCGCGAATCCTCCATCACGCTCCCCCCCAACTTGATCACGGTGATCTTGTTGCGGAACTGGCGGATCCACCGCAGGGCCTCGATCAGAACGTCGGCTTTCTCGATGGCGTCTTGCAACGCGAGGGCTCCCCTCAAGAAAGCGAGTACGCACGCCAACCCCCGACAGCACAAGGGCTTCGGCGCCGGGGAAACTCGTGATTCTACCCCTTGCCGGGGAACTGTCAACCGAGCGAGCTACCCGCCTTTTGGGGGACATAAGCTAGCGAAAAGCGCAGCCCTCCTCCCCGCCGCTATCTCTTACGCGGCCCGTGTGCCGGCCCGCACTAGCGCCGGTCGTGCTTTGTGCCCACGCCACAAACCCGCCGGGATAAAGCCGACGGCTCGTTCTGGCCATTGTTGCTCGGTGCTTGGTCCTTCGTCATTGGTCCTTGGTCATTGGTGCTCGGTGGGCGGTGCTTCCCTCGACATTCGTCATTTGACTTTCGACATTCGTCATTCGTCATTCCCCGTTTTCGCTCTTGCCGCTATGGAGCCGAGGCCTTCGATCGGTACGACAAAGCGGCGGCCAGCCGGGCCTGGAGGCCCAGCATCATCGCCCCGCCACCCACCAGCAGTATTTGTCGCACGTGGTTTTGCGGGTGGGCCGATTCGAACTCTTCTAACGATGCGCGGGCCTCGTGGCAGTAATCGTCAAACACAGAGTCCATCGCAGCCAGGACGCTGGCGGGCGACTCGGCCTCGGCGGGGTTGCGCAGCCATTGTTCTGCTCGAGCAAGCGGGACCTGCTGTTGCCGGGCCAGAAAATGCGCGGCGCGGCTTGCCCCCAGCCCAGCGCTGCGTAACCAGACCAAGCCCGGTGCTGTGACCACGAAGTTCATTCCGTCGTAGCCAATATCCAAGGCAGCCACGACGGGGCCGGGCGAGGGAGTTCCGGCCAGGGCCTCCCTAAAGCCGCTCGACGCCAGCAAGTTCGCAAGCGCCAGCGGCGCCACCTGGAGCACGTCGGGCCGGATACCCTCCCCTTGCATGCCGAGCAGCAAGGTCTTGGCAACCAGCCGCTTGACCGCCGGCACCAGGATCCCGGCTAGCGAAGCTGCGGGCTGGGACCGGCCCGCCGTTTTCCGCTTTTCAAGAACCGCCTTCGCTGGAGGCTTGCCAGGCTGGTCCTGGCGAAACTGTTCGGCGATTACGTAGTCCCATACCAGGTCGTCCATGGGCACAGGGAATTGGCTCCTGGCCTCCAGCGCCACGGCCGCCCGGAGCCGGTCCGGTGGCAATAAAGGCATTGCGAGCCGGCGAACGCAGACGAAGGGTTGAGGCAGCCCCAAGCACAGCCGATCGCAGGCCAGGTCGTTGCGCGTGGCGAGCTTCGCAAAGGACTCGGCCGCCACAACGGCCATCTCTTCCGCCCCGGCCGTTTGGCTGAGCGGCTTGCGGTGCTCGACCAGGTCCGCGGCCACCACTTGGGGCGGTGTGTGGCGCCCTGGGCGGACCAGCTTGATCGCCTTTAGCGCGGCGGTACCCAGGTCCAGACCCCAAGCCGTACGTGGTGGCCGCTCGTTCAAACGCCGCCATGCTTTCTGCCAGAAGCTGGCTTCGTCGGGCAGTAGGTTTGCAAGGAACGACCCGATGCCCAGGCCTTGCAGGGCAAGACCGCAGGCGACGGCGAATCGGCCGGGGTGCTGGGCCAGCGCGGCGTCGTCCAGTTGGGGACCGAGCGACACCCCTGGCAATCCTGCCAGCCAAAACACCGGCGGTCCGGCCGCCTGCGAGTCTGGCGGGCGACCGGCCGGCGTGCAGCATATCGGATCCCCCGAATTGTGCGGCAGGGAAGTGGCCCGTGCCGAAATCCACTGTCTTGCCCGAGGATCTTGCGGGGCCAGTTGGGCAAAACGCTGGGCCAGGGCCACCAGGGCCGGCGTAACGGCGGGCGAACTTTGGAGCACCCGTACCATCGAGGCCAGCTCGGCCGCCCGCGCACGCAACTCTTCGATCTCGGCAGAGCGGGCCTGCGGGGGCACGTGCTCCAAGAGCCGGCTAGCCTGGTCGTAGCGCTGTTCGGCCAGGAGTTCCTGGGCGGCCCGCTGCGCGTGCCGGCTTAGCCGCGACATGGTCTGCCGGGCGTGCGCGTGCTGCGGATCCAATGCCAGCAGCCGGCCGACCGTCCGCACCAACTCCAAGGAAAACGGGGCACCGGCCGACTGCCGCAACTGTGCAGAAAGCGATTCGATCTCTTGCAGCCGATCCAGGGCCTCGGCAAGTTGCCGGTTCAACTTGGCCGTGCGGAGCGCGGCCGGCACGGCCTCGAGTTTCCGCACAACCTGCCGGTACTGCTGGCGGGCCAATAGCGTTCCTACCTCGCCTTCCAGGGCCGCGATTTCCGCTTCGCGCTGTTTCCGCTCCTCTTGCGCCCGGTGGAGCTGCTGCCGGGCTTGTTCCACCAGCGGCCGAAGCGCCGTGTTTTGAATGTCAGCCAGCGGGGTCAGGATCTGGATGGCCGCATCGTACTCCGCCTGTTTGAGGTGTTTCATCGCCGTGGCCAACTGGTGGCGGACGGCCTCGGCCTGGGACGCGATGCCGCCGACCAGATCGGCGCCGCAAGCCCCGCAGAAACGGTCACTGGCGGTGACCAAGGCCCCACACTGGAAGCACGTATCCCACAGGTTTTTGCCGCACTGCGAGCAGAATTTCCGCTCTTCGGGGTTCGGGGCGCGACACCCCGGGCACAGCACGGTGGCTGCGGTTTTCGTCCGGGACCTCTTCATAACCGATTCGGCAGGGGGCTGGGCGGCACGCCTGTCGTCCACGACGGCCGCCCTAGCGACTGGTGACGATGAACGCTAGGGGTACCTCGATCTGGGGCATGTGCGGGTGATCGGTAATGACGCGAACCCTCCCCTGCGAGCTTGCCGCATGATCGCCCGGCGGCGAGCCGGGCGGGACCTCGATTTCCAGCGCGTACAGCCCGTACTTGGCTCCGCCGCCGAGGGGCTTCAGTTCGGCCCGCACGAAATCGGGCTCCGTCTGGATACCAAGTACGCCCAGCGCCCGATGGCCGTCACGCACTTTAACCATTACTCGGGTTTTTCTCCCTTGAGCCGAGGCGAACGTGCCAAGTTGAACCACGCCCTGGGCGTCCATACGGTCGGCGAACAGGCCGATGCGCCGCAGAGTGGTGCCGGCCACGTCCACCTTCAGCACCTCGGGACGCCTTTCTGCATCTTCCGGCACGGCGGTGATCTGGAGGGTTTCCCAGAACGAGCGGCCCGGC
>JBBIQF010000340.1:0-7078 GCA_037442445.1 Planctomycetaceae bacterium | reverse complement strand
TCTCGCCCCGGCACGTGGTGCAGGTGAAGGTGTTTTTGAGGCCCATGATTTCGGCCGAGGAGGTCCGCCGCGAGGTGCAGCAGTTCTTCCCCGGCCAGATCGCGCCCCCCATGGTGTTCGTCGAATGGCTGGCCTCCATGCCCGTGGAGATCGAGATGATCGCCCAGTTCCCGCTTTCGGGCACGCCGGCCAGGCCGGTGGAGTATTTCACGCCGCCCGATGTCCGGCCTTCCCCCGTGTTCAGCAAAGTCGCCTTGCTGCAAACCGACCGGGCGATCTACATCTCGGGCATTTATGCCCGCCAGCCTAGCCGCGGCGAACCGCAGGCCCTGTATGTCTTCGGGCAACTCCAGGAGATTTTGGCGAAGGTGGGCAGCGATATGCGGCACCTGGTCAAGGGCACGTACTATGTCAGCGATGACGACGCTGCCCGCTGGGTCGATCGCACCCGGCCCCGATACTACGATCCCACTTGCCCCCCCGCAGCCTCCAAAGTGATGGTCCACGGTGTGGGCCAGTCGCAGCGGACCATGACCATCGACATGATCGCCGTGGGAAAGGGGCCGTAGGTTGCCCCCGGCGGGGCTACTGTGCCCCCCCTTCCCACACGGCCTCGAACCCGAGGTCTTCCAGCATCCGGTAGTCGTCTTCGGGCGGCTGGCCTTTGGTGGTCAGATAGTCGCCCACGAAGATCGAGTCGGCCGCATAAAGCCCTAGCGGCTGAAGGCTGCGGAGGTGGAGTTCCCTGCCCGCAGCGATCCGCAATTCGCACCGGGGGTTGGCCAGCCGGAAAAGCGCAAGCACCTTTAGGCAATACCGCGGGTCCAAGGCAGGCGGAGCCACCGGCGTGCCGGGGATGGGGATGAGGAAATTGATGGGCACGGCCTCGGCCCGCAGTGCACCTAGGCACAGGGCCAATTCCACCACATCGCGGTCTTCCTCGCCCATGCCGATAATGCCGCCGGAACACAGCTCCAGACCGGCCTCCCGGGCATTGTGCAGCGTAGCCAGCCGGTCGTCATAGCTGTGCGTGGTGCAGATGCGGGGGTAGAAGCGCCGGCTGGTGTTCAAATTATGGTTGATCCGGTCCACGCCACAGGCCTTCAGGCGCGCGGCCTGCTCCCGCGAAAGCAGCCCTACCGAGGTGCATACCTGGAGGTTCAGCTCGGCCTTGATCCGCGGAATGGCGCCTTCCAACACCTGGAGTTCGCGGCCGGAGGGGCTTCGGCCGGAGAGCACGACGCAGTACGTGGCCGCCCGCCGGCGGGCCGCTTGGCGGGCCCCCTCGATGATCACCTCGGGCTCGACGAGCCGGTAGCGCGGGATATCGGCCGTCGAAACCCGCGACTGCGAACAATAGCTGCAATCCTCGCCGCAAAGCCCGCTCTTGGCATTGATCAAGAAGTTCAGATGCACCCGCCGGCCGTGCCAATGCCGCCGGACCCGGTAGGCGGCCGAAAGGATGTCCAGCAACTCCTCGTCCGGGGCACGCAACAGGGCGAGGCCCTCCTCTTCCGTGAGGGTGCCGCCAGCCAGGACCCGCTGGGCCAAACCGTGCCAGCGGCTCGATGCGTCTTGGGCCAGACCGTCCAGTGTTCTCGATATGCTGGTCATGCTGTTTCCCATCCGAAGACTGCCCATGCCGTCCGCCTTCGCAGGGATCGCCTTCGCCTGCGGTGCGGCCAGCGGAGGTCGAGGTTGCCGGGTAGTCCGGCGTTGGCGCCGGCCGTTTGCAGTGCGCCGGCGGCTTATGCTTCCAATGATTCCGGTTGGGGGCCTGGCGGGCAAGCGCTGAGCCGGCGGCTTGCCCAACCGCTTTGTTGAACGCCATGCCGCCACGTGCGATACTGCCTTTTAGGCCCCCCACGGGCGTTTTTTGGGCCCAAGCCCTCTCGCAAGCTTTCTCGCTGCCCATGGCCGATCGCCCCCGGATGACGCTTGCCGATTACCTGGTCATCGCCGTCAGCCCGGCGCTGGTGATGGCCATGGTGGGCAGCCTGGTCTTCTTCCTCGTCGAGTTATTCTATCAGGGGCAGTACGAGGTCCGGTTGCGGTTCGTGCTGGCGATGTTCGTGGTGGGCGCCGTGCTCATCGGCCGCATCTCCATCGAACTGGGGACCGAGCGGGCCACGCTGTACGCCATGCCGCTGGCGGTGGCCACGGCCTTGGCCATCAACCGCTTTGTCGTCGGCCAGGGCGGACACCTGGGCGCGCTGGGGCTGGCCGGCAATCTGGCGCTGTTGGGCCTCGTCTGGTGGGCCGCCCATAAGTTGGTCTGGGATTGCACCTTCATCGACGAAAGCCGCGATTACACGGGCGAGGGTTTGCTCCAGGCCGCGGGACTCCAGAAGACGGAGCCCCAGGGGGCAGCCCAGGACCAACCGGCCGCCGAAGTGCCGGCCGACGGGGAACTTCCCGAACATGCCGAGCCGCAGCGGGCCGCCGATCGCCGCACCCCGTGGTGGTCGCGATTCCACCGCTACCGGTCCCGGGCGCACCCGCCGGGTGTCTGGATCGTGTACTTTGGCCTGGTGGCATTGCCGGTTTTCGGGCTGGGCCAGGCGCTGATCCCCCAGGCCGACGCCGCACGCCGGGCCTATGGGTTCCGGCTGCTGTTGGTCTACGCGGCCAGCACGCTGGGATTGCTGCTGTTGACCAGCTTTCTGGGCCTGCGGCGCTACCTTCGCCAACGGTGGTTGACCATGCCGGCCCGAATGGCGGCCACCTGGGTGGCGACCGGCACGATGCTGATTCTTGCGGTGCTCACCGTGGCCCTGCTTTTGCCGCGGCCGGCCGCAGAACTCTCGTGGGACGACCTTGCCAGAACAATCGCCCGCAAGGGCCAGCACGCCTCGCGCATGGCGTGGGGACTGGAAGGCACCGAGGACCCCCGGTTCGATCGTGCCCGCATTACTCAGCCGCTAGACGCCGCCGATTCCGGCCCCGCCCAAGGCAAACCCACAGGCACCAAGCCCAGGCCGGGCGGAGAGGGAACCGCGGCCGGCCAGGAGACTTCCGCTGCGGCAGAAGATGGCCAACTCCAGAAAACCGCCCCATCTGGCAAGGCGGCCGGCTCGAAAGAACCACTGCCCGGTCCGGCGGCTTCCCCGGATTCCCGGCCCCAGGGCATGCCAAAGGGCAGGCCAAAACCTCAGCACGCCGCGACCCGCCACGCCGAGGCGCCGGCCAGCCCTTTGGGGTCGCCCGTCAGCCCCTCTCGAACGCCGTCCGGCAGTCGCTCCCCTTCGGCCGAGTCGCCCCCGCAGTCGGCTCGCTCCGAGGGGCACAGCCCTTCGGCCGGGCCGCCCCCCACACCTCCGACCGCATCCCAGTCTGCCAGCAGTACCTGGCCCGAACGTCTCGCCGGACTGATCGTCGTGCTGAAGTGGGCTTTTTACGTAGCCATCGCGGCCGCCGTGGGATTCTGGATCATCCGCCACGGCCGGCAGATCCTTGCCGAGATCGGCCGGCTGCTTGCCGAACTGGGGGCGTGGTGGGCCAGTCTTTTCGGCCGCAAGGCACCCAACGTGCCCGGGGCCACATTGGCCGAATCTGCCCCGCCGGGGCCCAGCCTTCCCTCCCTGGCCGACTATGCCGATCCGTTCCTCAGCGGTGCAGCCGAAAACATGAGGCCCGACGCCCTGGTGCGTTACAGTTTCGAGGCCCTGGAGGCCTGGGGCCGCCAACACGGTTGCCCGCGCGGGGCCGACCAGACACCCGCGGAGTTTGCCCAGGCCGTCGGCCGCGCCGAACCCACCCTGGCCAGCCATGCCCGCACCCTGGCCGGCCTTTATTGCCGCGCAGCCTACGCGGCCGACCGGCTTACCGCGCGCGATGTGGAACCCCTGCGGGAACTCTGGCAGCGGCTCCGCTGGACTGCCGCGCCGCTGGTTGACACCCGCCAGCCAACGCCGCTAGCATGAACCTGACGAAGCTCCATGTGCCGGCCACGACCCGCGCAGCTCCCACGGCGCACGCTGTGCTGGAGACGCGGCAGGAGGCGTCGCGTCTTTGGCCCGATCCGCCGGCCGCGGATAGACGCCCGTGGCGATTCGCTCCAGCGGCCGCACAAGCGCGGTATTGCCCATAGAGCCCGGCTCCCGGAACCTTTGACTCGGGAGGGCAGTTCATGATCGATTCCCCCGGCGGTGTGCCCGAAACGCCCGTGGTGTACACGATCGGGCACTCGAATCATTCGATCGAGGCGTTTCTGGCGCTCTTGCACCGCCACGGGATTGCGGCAGTGGTCGATGTGCGTTCGCACCCTTTTAGCCGGCGATTCCCGCACTTCAATCGAGACACCCTTGGAGCTTGGCTGCGCGGCGCCCAAATCGCTTACGTATTCTTGGGGGAGGAACTTGGTGCGCGGCCTGCGGACCCGGGCTGCTACCGCAAGGGCAGGGTGGATTTCGAGATGCTGGCTGCCCGGCCGGCCTTTCAGCACGGCATCGAGTACGTGCTGCAGCACGCCGCCGGCGCTCGGCTAGCCCTGATGTGTGCCGAAAAAGAACCGCTGGACTGCCACCGTACCATTCTCGTAGCCCGGCAACTGAAAGCACGTGGCGCCCAGGTCCGGCACATCCTGTATGATGGCGCCCTCGAGGACCATGCCCAAACCGAAAGGCGGCTGCTCGACCGCATGGGCGTCCGGCGCGACCTGTTCAGCCTGAACGCCGCAGAGTCGGAGTTGCTGGAGGAAGCCTATTCGGCTCGGGCCTGGCAGATCGCCTACACCGTGCCCCAAGAAGGAGAACCACCTTGAACGGAGGGAACCCTTCGCTGCAAGTACCTGGTACCGCACCGGCGGACGTCCAGAACCTTCCCCCTTGTTCGGATCCGGCCCTGATGGTTCCCGCGCCAACGCGGCCCGAGCCCGTATCCGGCACGCCCGGTGCCGGCCTTCCGAGCGCTGGCGGCCAACTCCTGCAACCTGCGGCAACCGGGGAAACGGCCGGGGCGATTACGCTTTTCACCATCGGCTTTGCGAGGAAGTCGGCCAGGGACTTCTTCGAATCCCTTCGGAAAGCGGGCGTCCGCAAGGTGGTCGACATCCGGCTGAATAACGTCTCGCAGTTGGCCGGATTCACCAAGAAACACGACCTTGCCTATTTCCTCGAGGCCATCGCACAGATCAGGTACGAACATCGGCCAGAATTGGCGCCTACAAAAGAAATCCTCGACGGCTACAAGAAAAAGCGTATGACTTGGCCGCAGTACGAGGAACTCTTCAACCGGCTCATCGCCCAGCGGCAGATCGAGTCGCTGGTGCGGCCCGAACAGTTGCAGGGGGCCTGCCTGTTGTGCAGCGAGCCCACCCCTGAAAAGTGCCACCGCCGGCTCGTCGCCGAATACCTCCGCGCCAAATGGGGGGATACGGTGCGCATCCTCCACCTCTGACGGCCCTGCCTGTTACAACCGGCGCCGGCCTCACGTAGTCAAGAATGACATTCGACAGCGCCCTCTTGGAAAAAGGGGTAGCCAATGAAGCGCCGATTGATCATTCTTGCCCATTCCCGCAAGATGAAGAAGCGATGTATTGCCGGCATCGACGTGGAAACCGGAGAATGGGTCCGCCCATGCTGGGCCAGTGGGGACGGAGGCCTCTCCGGCCGATGGGTCGACCAATACGTCCAAAGCCTCCTGGATGTCGTGGAACTCCCGCTAGAGAACGATGGGCCGAACCGCGACCTCCAGCCGGAGAATCGCCGAATCATCAAAGGCCCGTGGCGCACTGTGGGGCGAGCGACATTACAAGACATCTTGCCAGTGCAGCGGACCGCTGTTCTACAATACGGGCCGCCGTGTGCATCCCTCGGAAATCCACTCCGCCCGCGCTTCGGGGGCCCAGGCCGTTTCTTTGAGTTTGATCCGGCCTTCTGGGCCGGTCCGCTTCTCTACAACGGGTACCCCGCAAGGCAAAAGGGTCGAAGCGGAGTTCGTTTTTGCCGGGCAGCGGTATCGCCTGCGCGTGACCGACTATTGGTTCGAGAGGAACTTCCCGGCATACCAGACGGCGACGCGAAACTGCCTGCTGGGGCTGAGTCTTGGGCTCCCCTTCTCGCAAGACGGGTGCTGCTACAAGCTCGTGGCCGGCGTCATTGGGCCTGCCGACGCACAACCGTAACCCACCGAAGATGTTCTCTGCCCCAACGGGAGTGCTGCCAGATGCAGACCGCAATCCGGTGCAATCCCATTCACACGCGGGACGAGAAGTGAGGCGGCCAGGAGGGGTTCCCCGTCGGAAGCTCAACGGGCATTGGCAGCTCCCAAGGGAATCTGGGCCGGGAAGCCGCCGGGGGTCTCTTCCCCGGGCCGGCCTGGTGCTACAATCGGGTGGACCGATGAGCCCGGCTTTGTCCCTGCGGAGTTGCCACGATGCGCGATCTGGACCGAAACGCTACCCCGTCCCCTTCCGAGCCGGTCGAACCCCGCCCGCTTGGCTGCGGCGCAGCGGGCTGCTGCCGGCCGCTCGATCGCCGAGGTTTCTTGAAGCTCGCCGGTTTGGGGGCTGCCGCCGGTAGCATGGCCCCCTGGGCCGCTGTGGCTGGGCCTTTCGAGGCTAAAGACGTGATCGACCATTTCGTTCCTGCCGACAAGAAGCTCCGCCCCGAGTGGGTGCAGGCCCTTTTCCAGCGAGGCACACGCCAGTGGTACTCCGGCAGCGACTTGAAGATGATCGCCATGCCCATCGGCGGTATCACCACCGGCCAACTGTACCTCAACGGCGAAGGGCGCCTGGTCCACTGGGACATCTTCAACCAGCACAACTTCTCGGGCTACGGCGACAAGAACTACTTCGCCGGCCCGCCCCAGTCGCCCATCCAGCAGGGCTTTGCCGTGCGCGTGACCGCCAAGGGAAAGACCTGGCTGCGGACGCTCGCCCGGCAGGAGGGGATTTTTCTCGATCCGATCTACACGGGCAAGGCGTTTGCAGGGCTATTGGAAATGGCGGAACGGGGCGAACTGGGGGCGAACGACCCAATCATTTTCCTTCACACCGGCGGCGCGCCCGCGCTCTTTGCGCACGCCGAGGAATTTGTAGAAAAGTAGTATTGTCGTCGTGACGACGATACTATTG
>JBBIQF010000339.1:0-7125 GCA_037442445.1 Planctomycetaceae bacterium | reverse complement strand
CCCGACTCCGCGCCCCGCCCCTTTGCCGATCGCGCCTGCCGGGCGTGGTGCCGGCGGATCTGCTCGGCCAGGCGTGCCAGTCGCCCGCGGACCTTCATTTGCAGCTCGCTGCGGGTGGAGGGGGCAAGCGAATCGTCGCCCCGCAGTTTCGCATACAGGTCCAACAGCTCCCGCGCGGCCCGATCCGCTTTCTCGTCGGTCACACCCGCCCAGCGGCGAAGCGCCTGGCGGACCGACTCTTCCAGCGAAATCGCTTTTTCCCGCGGCTTGGCCGCCTGCGCACGGCCGACATCCACGCGGGCTGCCGCTTGGGCTACCGCTTGGCTCGCTTGGGGCGTTTGGCCCGGCCCATCGGCCGCCGCACCCGCGGCTGCGGCCAGCAACATCTGCAAGATCCACCCACCCATTGCCGTTTCCTCCTTCTGCCCCTTTCGACTCCCCTTGCGTATTCTATAGCGCTTGCGGTGTTCATGGGGGGGCGGCCGGCACGACGGTTCACGCGGTTCCGGCCCGGGAAGGCGATTCGGCGCGGGCCGATTTCCGCCCCAACCCGCCAGGCCGGGTTTCCGCCGGGTTGAGAATCACGGTAAACGTGGTCCCCTGTCCCAGCACGCTGCGGACCTCGATGCGCCCGCCCATTTCGGAAATCAGCATCCGGCAGAGGCTGAGTCCCAGGCCCGTGCCGCCCCGATCGGCGCGGGTGGTGAAGAACGGCTCGAAGATCTTCTCCAAGTGCAGCCGGGGGATGCCCACCCCGGTATCGCTGACTTCGATGGCCACCGAGCCCATCTGGTCTTCGTCCGCCCGGCCCAGCGCCAGCGTGCGGAGCGTCAGCGTGCCCCCATGCGGCATGGCCGCCAGCGCGTTCGTGCATAAGTTGAACAGCACTTCCTGGAGCGTATAGGGGTCGCCCTGCACGCGGGGCACCTGCCCCAGTTCCTTCTCGATGCGGATTTTCCGGTCGTGCGGCGCCCCCAGCACCTGGAGCGTGGCTTCCACCGCCGCATTGACATCCGTGGGCTGGAGGCTGATGCCGTGCGGCCGGGCAAAAGCCTGCACCCGCTTGGCCGTCCGCTCGATCCGCTGGAGGGCCTCGACCATCAGTTGCACGTACTCGGCCAGTTGGGGGTCGTTGCGGACCCGCTCGCCGATCCGCTGCACGCAGTTCTGCAACCCGTCCAGCGGATTAGCGATCTGATGGGCGATGCCCGCCACAAGCTGGCCGATCCCCAAGAGCTTCTCCTTCTGCCGCAGTTCGGCATGGGTGCGGTCCACGTAGCGGCGGATGGAGGTCGTAAAATAGATGGCAATCCACACCGTGCTGGCAAAGGCCGCAAACACGCCCAGCAGATACAGCCCGTCCAGCGGCCGATCGCCCGGCGTGCTGTCCGACGGGTAGTGCAGCGGAAACGAGGGCAATAACCCCAGGTATTCGCCCAGCATCACCCCGCCCACCAGCGCCGTAGCCACCCCGGCCACGATGTACGGCGCCCACCCGCGGAGATACATCCCCGCGATAATCATGTGGAACGTGAAGTAGAACAAAAACGGGTTGCGCGGCAGGTCGGCAAAGTACAACAGCAGGGTCAGGCACACCAGGTCGCAGGTCACCTGCATGAAGATATTGCGGTCCACGCCGGCCTCGCCCCCGGCCCAGTCGCGCTGGCTCAACCGGAATAAGAGGTTGTAGCCCAGAATGACCGCCGTGATCACATACAGCGGCAGGGGTTGCGCCAACACCCCGAGGATCGAAGACGAGACCCAGATGGTCACCAGCAGGATCAGGCAGGCCAGCCAGCGGAGCGCGACGAGCCAACGAGCACCTTCTGGCGGTAGTTTCATGGCGCAAGCACCGCGTTGCCTTGAAAATCAAACCATCTGCCAGCCCGGCGGCAACCACCGCCTGGTCGCTAGCGGAGGACTGCCTTGCCGCAGCCACGCCGGCCCTCGGCCCTGCGGCACCCGCTCGCGGTTGCCGGCACGGCAGGCCGGACAACGCCGGCCTCCTCACCGGAGCCCCCGCCGCTCCTGGTCCAGCAGGCGGAGTTGGTCATCCATCCAGGCGAAAACCGTTTCGCGCGTGGGAATCATCCTCGCCAGGGTGGCGATGAGCACCGCCGCCGCGCCCAGCGCCCACGGGCTGCCCTCCACCAGGTAGGCCACCAATGCGAAAAAAGCCGCCCCTTCCAGCGGCGCGGCAGCAATGAGCAGGTTCGCCTGGTACACCACCCAGAGGACTCCCGCATCGCCTGACTTCTCCAGAAACTCGTCAAAGACAGGAGATCCGTACCTGAGTGGTAACTCCAACCGGCCGCGAGCAAGGGCCGCACGCCGCTGCGCGACGATCATCGGCGGCAGGATCATCCGCACCGCCAGCATGGCCGCTCCGACCACTATGGCCACCCAGGTAAGCACGGGCGGACCCGCGGCCGGCGCGCGCCCCCATCGCACGTACACGGCAATTGCCAAAAACGCCAGCGCACCGGCCGTCATCGCCCCCACGATGATCTGTGCCGCCCGCAGCACGGGCCCAAACGCCTCTTGCCACGACCGCCCGGTTTCCACGGCACGCCCTTTCGGCAAGGGTGAAAGTCCTCCCGAACTCGGATGCTCCTCCCTCATGATACTCCCCTATCGGCCCGGATGGAAAGGAGGCCCAAGTCCGAATGCCGCCCGGCATAAATGCGGGGCCGACCCCTCGCCGCGGCCGGCGCTCTCGCACCGGCCAGTAAGCCGCCCCACCCCGAACTCCGCGGACACCGTGTGTGGGGCACTTCCCGGCCAGTACCGTGTGGGCTGCTGCACCGCCAGCGGCAAGTGGACACAACGCTTTCACCCCCGGGGCCGGTACACGTCGGTGGCGGTCCCCAAGAACACCTCGGCGGCAAAGCCCAGCGTCTCGCTCAGTGTGGGATGGGGGTGGATGGTGTGGCACAGGTCCTCGACGTGCGCTGCCATTTCGATGGCCAGCACGGCCTCGCTCACCAGGTCGCCCGCGCCAGGGCCCACGATGCCGCAGCCGATGACCCGATGCGAATCGGGGTCGATGATCCATTTGGTGAGGCCTTCGGTCCGGCCGGCGGCTTGCGCCCGGCCGCTGGCGCCCCAGGGGAACACCGCCGTTTCGACCTTGCGCCCGGTGCGGGCGGCCTCGGTCTCGGTAACACCCGCCCAGGCGATTTCCGGATCGGTGAACACCACGGCCGGAATGGCCCGGGGGGCGAACTCGGCCGGCCTGCCGGCGGCCACCTCGGCCGCCACCTTCCCCTCGTGCGCTGCCTTGTGGGCCAGCATCGGTTCGCCCGCCACGTCGCCGATGGCGAAGATGTGCGCCTGCCGCGTACGCTGCTGCCGGTCCACCCCCACGAAACCGCGGCCATCCACCTCGATGCCCGCCTTTTCCAACCCCAGGCCGGCGGAGTTGGGCCTGCGCCCCACCGCCACCAACACCCGGCGGAAACGCTCGCTCCGCGGCGCCCCTTGCCCCTCGAAAGCCACCTCGATCGCCCCCTTCTTTTCCGCCAGCGACACCACCCGCGTGTTGAGATAGATGGCCGCAAACTGCCGCTCCAGGCGCTTCTGGAGTGGCCGCACCAGGTCGCGGTCCGCCCCCGGCAACAGCCCGTCGGTCATCTCGACCACCGTCACCCGGCTCCCCAGCGCGGCATACACCGTCCCCATTTCCAGGCCGATGTATCCGCCCCCGATGACCAGCAGCGACTCGGGCACCTCGGGCAGCTCCAAGGCAGCGGTCGAATCCATGACCAGCGGGCTGGCAAGGTCCAAGCCGGGAATTGCCGCCGGGCTGGAACCCGTGGCGATGATGCACTGCTGGAACCGCAGGCGCTCGCCGGACGGCCCCTGGGAGTTCCCTTCCAGACGCAGCGTGTGTGCGTCTTCAAACACCGCCCGGGCGTGCACCACCCGCACGTTCCGCTTCTTGCTGAGTTGGGCCAGTCCGCCGCTAAGCGTGGCAATCACCTTCTCCTTGCGAGCCCGCATGGCCTCCAGGGCCACGCTCGGACGCCCGAACCGCACACCCCACTCTTCCAGGTGCTGGGCCTCGGCCATCGCCTTGGCCACGTGCAGCAGGGCCTTCGAGGGAATGCACCCCCGCAGCAGGCACACGCCGCCCAGCCGCGGCTCCTGGTCCACCAGGGTGACCGAAAGGCCCAGATCGGCGGCCATGAACGCAGCCGCATACCCGCCCGGACCACCCCCTAATACCACCAGTTGCGTATCCATCGGCATCCCTTGATCCATCGTACCAATCACTGCTGGGAAGACCGCTCGGCCGGAAACTCGACGGCAGCCAAAAGTTGCCCGAGCGGAAGCTCGCAAACGTCAAGCACCTCGCCCCCACGCAGGCCACCGCCTTCCACGACCTGTTCCCGCCGATCCGGCGCGGAAAACACCCGGGCGCTACATGTCGCCCGTTCGACGTACCACACCATCCAGGTACCGGCCGCGAAATCCTCGCAGAGCTTGCGTTCCATTTCGGCAGACGGGTTGGCCTCCGAGAGAATCTCCACAGCCAGGCCGGGGGCTATAGCGGGAATGGAGCCGGCGCCAGTCTTCGGCACGCGATCCCAGCGAATGGACGCCCCATCCGCGATGCGTACCGCATTGGGCAGGGTTTCTACCATGCCATGGGCGCCTCCTGCCGCCTCGGTCCGTTCCGGGAGAAAGCTCGTAACGGGCATCGTGGCCATACCGTAACTCGATTCGGGCGACTTCGACAATCGTTCCATTATACCCCACGGGTCGCTTAGGGCTTGGAGGGACGCGCTCCGTCGCGTCCAGCGCCGTTCCTCGCATCCCGCATCCTCCTCGCGGCCTGGGTGGGCCGGCGGCGGCCAACGAGGCCCGAGCGTCAGCCCGGGGTGGGGCCGGCGGTGAAATCTGGAGTGCGGGCCGCACCGGGGGCTGACGCCCCCGGCTCTTCGCTGACGGCCACGGCTCTTGATTGGCGCCACCGGGGGCTGACGCCCCCGGCTCATGGGCTGGCCTATTATCCCGCCAGGAGCAACTTCCCGGGGTTCTGCAACCCGTCGATCACGTCGTTGAGGAAGCGGGCGGCGGCGGCCCCATCGACCAGGCGATGGTCGTAGGAGAGGCTCAAGGGGAGCAGGTAGCGGGGTTCGATGCGGCCGTCGCGCACGGCGGGCACCCAGCGGGAGCGGCCGGCCAGCAGGATGGCCACCTCCGGGTGGTTGATGATGGGCGTGCTGTAGGTGCCGCCCACGGCGCCGAGGTTGCTGATGGTGAAGGTGCCTCCGCGGATTTCTTCGAGGGTGAACTTGGCGGTGCGGGCCTTTTCGGCCACGGCGAGCAGTTCTCGGGCCAACTGGGCCAGCGAGAGCCGATCGGCGTGGCGGATGACCGGCACGACCAGGCCCCGCGGCGTGTCCACCGCGATTCCGATATTGATGTACTCCTTGTACACGATCTGCTCGCGCTGATCATCCAGGCTGGCGTTTAGCAGTGGATGGCGTTTGAGGGCCCAGGTCACGGCCTTGATCAGAAAGGGCATGAGCGTGAGCTTGATGTCCGGCCCCAGCCAGCCGGGCGGGACGCTCTTGCGAAGGTGTTCCAGGTCGGTGATATCGGCGTCGTCGAAGTTGGTGACATGGGGAATGGTGCTGGCCGAGCGGGCCATCTGCGTGGCGATGGCGCGGCGGATTTGGGAGAGTTTTTCGCGGCGGACCTGTCCCCAGGCATCCTGGCCGGGCTCGCCCGGGGGGATGACCGGCTCGAAGGGCAGAAACGCGGCCGGGGTTGCGGCGGGCGATGGGGGTGCAGCGGCTGTGGTGGCTTGTGCGGCGGCCTGGACATCCTCGGGAGTGATCCGGCCGCGCGGGCCCGTGCCCTGGACGCGGGACAGGTCCACTCCCAACTGGCGTGCCAGGCGGCGGGCGGCTGGCCCGGCGGGGAGAATGCCGGCCGGGGCCTCGCGGGAGGCGGCCCGGGCGTCGGCGTCGGCGGCCGGGGCAACGGGGGCGGCTCCGGCGGGTGCAGCGGGAACCCCGACGGCGCCAGGCGGGCTTGGCGGAGCCGGCGGTTGGGCGGCCGGGGCCGCCGCAGGGGCGGGCGTTTCAGGCGCTTTGGCCGGTGCGGCCTCTTCCACGGTCAGAATGGTCTGGCCCACGTGGACCGTGTCGCCTTTCTTGACATGCACCTTGGCCACCCGGCCGGCGTGGGGGCTAGGAATCTCGACGATGGCCTTTTCGGTCTCCAGTTCGATCACGCCTTGATTGCCCTCGATGTGTTGGCCCTCGTGGACCAGCACGTTGACGACATCGCCGGCCGTGACGTTTTCGCCCAGTTCGGGAAGTTTGAATTCGATCGCCATGCGGATTGCCGATTTCTGGAAGGGATGCTGCCAGAGCTGCACGCTGCGCTACTTGAACGCGCCGGTTGAAAACACCGGCCGCCTGCCGCCGGGCCCCGTAGCCCGTGCCGGTGCGGTACCTGCCGGGGTCATGCGGTGGCGGGGTTGGGCTTATCGGGGTCCAGGCCCAACTGGCGGATGGCCTTGGGGAGCTTGGGGCGAGGGTACTGGCCCAGTTGGGCCAGTTCGGCCAAAGCGGCCAGGGCCACGTTCTCGGCATCCACCTCGAAGAACCGCCGCAGGCGGGCGCGATCTTCGCTGCGGCCGAAACCGTCGGTGCCCAGCACCACGTAGGGCCCGCGGATCCAGGGTGCGATGGACATGGCCACGGCCGCCACGTAGTCCAGGGCGGCGACCACCGGGGTGGTCTGGCCTTCCATCACCTGTTCGATATAGCTCAGGCGGGGCGGCTGGTCGGGGTGCAGGCGGTTCCAGCGCTGGCACTGGCGCCCATCGGCATAGAGGGCTTTGTAGCTGGTGACGCTGTACACGCGGCTGGAGACGCCGAACCGCGATTCCAGGAGGTCCTGGGCCCGCAGCACCTCGCGGAGGATGGCCCCGCTGCCCAGCAGCCGGACCGCAGGCCGGCCCGGCCCCGCATCGCGCTCCGAAAGCAGATACATGCCCCGGCAAATGCCCTGGCTGACCTGCTGGCCGGGGCGCATGGGCAGGATGGGCATCTCGTAGTTCTCGTTCATCAGGGTGATGTAGTAGTACACGTCCTCCTGGTTGGT
>JBBIQF010000338.1:0-7128 GCA_037442445.1 Planctomycetaceae bacterium | reverse complement strand
CCGGCACGCTGACATTCCGCTTCGGCCCTACGCTGTTCCGCAGCCTGCCTTTGGATATTTTGAACGGCGGGCTGGGGTTTACCCGCGGCAAAATCCGGATTACCGATCGCAGCGGTGCAAGCGCCGAGATCGACCTTTCTTCGGCCCAGTCGCTTGCCGACGTGCTGGAGGCCATCAATTCGGCCTCGGGCATCCGCGTAACTGCCGAAGTGGCGGGCGATGCCCTGCGCCTGGTGGACCGCACGGGACAAACCGCCAGCAACCTCCGCGTAGAAGAAGTGGGCACCGGCACCACCGCCGCGAGCCTGGGGCTAGATGGCATCAACACCGCCTCGCCGGTGGCCGAGGGCCGGGACATCGTACGCCTATACCGCGAGCTGAGCCTCGATGCGTTGAACGACGGCAACGGCGTGGCCGTACACGCCTCGCTGCCCGATATCCGCTACACCCTGCGCGACGGCACCACGGGCGAGATCGACCTGTCGCCTATCGTGCCCGGCTCGTCGCAGGTGCTGCGCGAAGCGACGCTGGGCGAAGTGCTCGACCGGATCAATGCGGCCGCCCCGGACAAGCTGCGTGTGGATATCGCGCCCGATGGGGACCGGCTGGTCATCACCGATCTTACCAGCGGCAGCGGCACGACGAGCCTGGAGCCACTTTACGGTTCCTCGGCCCTGCGGGATCTGGGCTTGGAGGGTCCTGCTCAGGACGGCGTCATTTCCGGGCGGCGGCTGCTGGGCGGACTTCAGGGCGTGCTTCTGGCGAGCCTCAACGGCGGCAAGGGCCTGGGCGATTTGGGAACCCTGGAATTGACGGACCGCGCCGGAGCAACCGCCCAAGTAAACCTGGCCGGCGCCGAGACCCTTGCCGAAGTGCTCCGCCGGATCAACGCCGCGGGGATCGGCATTTCGGCGCAGGTCAATCGCGCGGGCAACGGTATCGAGCTGCGGGATACCACCGGGCAGGCGGGCGATCTGGTGGTCGCCAGCAGCGACGGCACAGCCGAGAAACTCCACCTGGCCATCCATGCCGCGGTCGATGCGGTCAATAGCGGGGACCTGCACTTGCAGGTGGTGGCGCCCAACACGCTTTTGGAGCGGTACAACGGCGGGGCCGGGGTGGCACGCAGCGGTTTTACCCTCATCGACAGCCTGGGCCGGCGGGCCTATATCGACCTGAGCCGCTCCGACGTGCGGACCATCGGCGATGTGATCCGCAAAATCCACCAGGCCGCCTTGTCGGTCGAAGCGGCGATCAACGATACCGGCGACGGCCTGGTGCTCCGCGATACCGGCGGCGGCGATGGCCAGCTCAAAGTGCTCGAAGGGCCCAGCACCACCGCAGCCGATCTGCACCTGTTGCGCCAGCCGGTACGCTCGGAATCGGGCGGGCTGCCGGTCCAGACCATCGACGGTTCGACCACCTACACGGTGACCTGGGACGAGCGGGCCTCGCTGGGCGATGTGGCCGGGCTGATCGAAAGGCTTGGCGCCGGCGTGTCGGCCAAGGTGCTGTACGACGGTTCGAGCCAGCCGTACCGTCTGATGCTGGCCAGCCAGCGGCCGGGCCAGGCCGGCGCCCTCCTATTGGATGCCTCGCAATCGCCCTTGCGCTTCGACCAGACCGTTCGGCCCCAGGATGCCCAAATCCTCTTGGGCGGCGCCTCGGGGGTGGTCGTGTCTGGCCCGTCGAATACCTTCACCAATCTGGTCGACGGGCTGAGCCTGGAGATCAAACAGGCCACCGGCCGGCCGGTTACCGTTACCGTCAGCCGGTCGGACACCGACCTGGTGGCCAGCGTGGAGACGCTGGTGGACAACTACAACAAGTTCCGCAAGCGGCTGAAGGAGCTGACGGCCTACGACCCGCAAACCGACAAGCGATCGCCGCTGACCGGCGACGCGGCCGCGCTGCGGCTGGATAGCGATCTTTCCGGCTTTTTCAGCGGAGTGGCCGGGGCCGGAACCTACCGTGCGGCGGCCGAACTGGGCATCTCGGTCCAGCAGGACGGCACGCTGTCGTTGGACGAGGAGCGGCTGAAGGCCCGATTTGCCGAAAACCCCCAGGCCGTACAACAGTTCTTCGCCGCCAAGGATACGGGGTTTGCCGCCCGGCTGGACCGTCTGCTGGAGCAGGCGGCCGGGCAGAACGGCTCGCTGTTGGCATCGCGCTTGAAGGCCTTGGAAAACAAGGTGGCCGCCCAGCAATCGCGCCTCGAGGCCATGAACAAACGCCTGGACGCCGAGCGCCAGCGCCTGCTTCTGGAGTTCTACCGCATGGAAACCGCCATCGGAAAACTCCAGAACAACATGAACGCCATTTCGTCCATCCAGGTCCTGGCGCCGTACTGGAGAAGCAGCAAGTAGCGCACAGGCCGGCTACCGACACCGGCGAGGGAATATCGCTTATGACCGCTTCCGCCCGCGAGACCTACCTGGCCACTGAAGTGCTGACCGCCCCGCCCCAGAAGCTGCATCTGCTTTTGGTCGAGGCGGCGATTCGGGCGTGTGAGAAGGCCCGGGCATTCTGGCAGCAGCAAAAAGACGACCAAGCCACCGAGGCGCTCATCCGTGCGCAGGAGATCATGTCCGAGTTGGTGGCGGGGCTGAACCGCGAAGCCCACCCCCAACTGGTCCGCCAGGTGGCCTCGCTGTACCTGTTCATCTACCGGAATCTGCTGGAAGCCAGCTTCTTGAAAGACGAGAAGAAGCTGCTCGACGCTTTGCGGGTGCTCCGCGAAGAGCGGACCACCTGGCAATTGGTGTGCCAGCGTATCGAGGGGGGAGCCGGGCCGGCGAATCCTGCCGCACTGGGTCAAGGTCTTGACCCGCCCCCGCGAGGGCCTGCAGGTTCCGGTTCGGCACCGCTTTCGCGGGTGGACCCGGCCGAGGCCGGCCCCGATGCCCCCCCCCGCTTTTCGCTGGACGCTTAAGCCACGCGCCGATATGCTTCGGCTCGGCGCCGCGGCCAAGGGGATAGGCCTTGCGCCCGGCCGGTCTGGCGTCGCCCAAGTCGCTTCGCTCTGCCCGGCCTGCGGCGTGCCCGCGGCGGCCGGAACGATTGCCGCGTCTATGGCCGGAGTGCCGCTCTTGGCGGGCGAAGCATGCGCCGAGGCGCCCCTACCAGAAAGCAGAACATCATGGCCGAAGCGGATCTGCTCATTCGCGTTGGACATAGCCCGGACCCGGACGATGCCTTCATGTTCTATGCGCTGGCCCGGGGAAAAATCGACACGGGCCGGTACCGCTTCGAGCACCAACTGGTCGATATCGAGACGCTCAACCGCTGGGCCTTGGAAGGGCGTTTAGAGCTGACCGCCGTCAGCCTGCACGCCTATGCCTACCTGGCGGATCGCTATCTGCTGTGCACCTGTGGGGCGAGCATGGGCGAGGGCTACGGGCCGATCGTGGTGGTGCGGCAAGGCCAGGCGCCCGCCGATCTCGCCCGGGCCACCATCGCCGTCCCCGGCACGCTGACCACCGCGTATCTGGCCTTGCGGCTGTACTTGGGACGCACGCCGGAGTTTCGGGTGGTGCCTTTCGATCAGATTCTCCAGGCGGTCGAAGCCGGCCAGTACCAAGGCCGGCCCATCGACGCCGGGCTGGTGATTCACGAAGGCCAACTCACCTACGCCGACCAGCGATTGGAATTGGCTGTGGACCT
Source organism: Planctomycetaceae bacterium (assembly GCA_037442445.1). Taxonomy (GTDB): domain Bacteria; phylum Planctomycetota; class Planctomycetia; order Pirellulales; family Thermoguttaceae; genus JANLFZ01. Next base: position 3,465 of record JBBIQF010000338.1, on the reverse strand, counting down.
CGGCCGATGGTGGCAGGACACCACCGGCCTGCCCCTGCCGCTGGGGGCCAACGCGGTGCGTCAGGACCTGGGCCCCAAGGCCATGCGCCAAGTCAATGCCCTGTTGCGCCAAAGTATCGAGTACGCCCTGCAGCATCGCGACGAAGCCCTGGAGTACGCCATGCACTTCGGGCGCGGATTGTCGCCCGAGCGGGCCGAGCAATTCGTGGGGATGTACGTCAATGCGTGGACGCTGGACTTCGGCCCGCGGGGCCGGCAGGCCTGCCGCGAGTTGTTTGAGCGCGCCTACGCGGCTGGAGTGCTGCCGCGGCCCATTGCCCCGCAGTTCGTCGAATGATCCGCCAGCTTCCGGCGCCTGCGAAGCACGCAACCGGCCTCACGTGCCGGGCTCGCGGGGAAGCTGTCGCGGATAGGGGGGCTGGCATCGGGGAGGAGGGGGCTGGCCATAGGCTTCGGCCCAGGCCGCCCGCTCCTCGGCCGTGGCGTAGTAACGCAGCCAAATCTCCGGGTCGCCGCTGGCCCCCGCACAATCGAAATGAATGTAGTTGTCGCCCAGGTCCACCATCTTTTCCCGCACCGGAAGGATGTCGCGATAGATCAGGCGGTACAACTCCCGATCGGAAAGATGATCGGTAAAGTCCAGCACGATCCGCTTTTCGAACAGCTTGCGGATCACTTCGTCCAGCGCGGCGGGAAGGTCCTCGTCGCTGAGCGTGTCCGGCCGGGGCGGGCGCAATTCCGGCTCGAACCACCGATAGATGGGCAGAATCGGCGCCGACTCCCAGGCCAGCATCGAGGCCAGGTACGCGTTTTCCACGGCCAGGGGCAGTCGGTGCACGGTGACCCGGCTGATCGCCTCGTCGAAGTAGGGCTCCAGCTCATCGCGCAGCTCGGCGTTCCGGAGCAAGAGTTCCGCTTCTTCGGCTGGGGAGTACCGGGGTTCTGCCATAGGCAATCGCAGGGCCAAGGCGCGCGTTTCCTCTACCTACCTTCGACTGTACCCACCGCCGCCAATTTCGCAAGCGGTTTTCCCGCGGTCCCGGCCGCACATTTGCAGGGCCGGCCCGGGAAAAACGCTACGACCGGAAGCCCCGTGCTGCCCGCCGGCCGCTCCCTTGTGGTCGCGGCTCCGCGGCTCCGCGGCTCCGTCTCCGCCGGTGTGGGCTTGCGGCCCGCTAGGCCGTCGATTATCACAAGGGCATCGTCCCATGCCTCTTGGAGTCGATGATGAGCGCGCCGGAAGACCATCGCCCCTGGTATCGCGAGCTGAACCGTTATCACTGGTTCGTGCTGGTGGTGTGCACGCTGGGATGGCTGTTCGACTGCCTGGACCAGCAGTTGTTCAACATGGCCCGCCGCCTGGCCATGTTGGAACTGTCGCCCGCGGGCAGTTCGGTGGATACCTATAGCACGTGGGCCACCTCGATGTTGCTGGTGGGCTGGGCCACGGGGGGGATCATCTTCGGCATTCTGGGCGACCGGATCGGCCGGGCCCGCACCATGGTGTGGACCATTTTGGCATACTCGGTATTTACGGGGCTGACGGCGTTCTCGCAGGGGGTGTACGATTTCATCGCTTACCGGTTTTTGACGGGGCTGGGGGTGGGGGGCCAGTTTGCGGTGGGCGTTTCGCTGGTGGCCGAGGTCATGCCCGATCGCGCCCGGCCACACGCCCTGGGGATGCTCCAGGCGTTTTCGGCGGTGGGCAATATTACGGCCGGGGCATTGGGGATCACCTTCGGCTACTTGGCGACCCAGCAGGTCCTGCCGAGCGCCTGGAGGGGCCTGTTCGCCATCGGCATTTTGCCGGCGCTATTGGTGGTATTGGTGATGACGCGGCTGAAAGAGCCGGAACGCTGGCGGCAGTCGGTGGCCCAAGTGGGGGCCAAGCGAGCCGGCTCCCTGGCCGAGATGTTCGGCACACCCCGATGGCGCCGCAACGCCATCGTGGGGATCATTTTGGCCTCGGCCGGGGTCATCGGGCTGTGGGCCATCGGCGTGTTCAGCAACGACCTGGTGCAACTCATCTTCCGCCAGAATGACCGGCAGAAAGCCCGGCAGGAAGGCCAGGCCGAGTGGGACCGGCAACTGCTCCGCCTGGCCCTTGCCCACCCGGAGTCGCTGCCCAAGGTGGCCCAGCGCCTGGCGGCCGAGCAACTCCGGCCGCGCGACCTGCTCAGTCCCGACGAGGCGACGCGCGATGCGGAACTGGTGTTTGCCGCGGCCCTGGGCCTCCACGAGCAAGGCCAAAGTGTATCGGTCGATGCGGTGCTGGCGGCGCTGGATCAGCCCCAAGCGGGCCGGCCGGCACAGTCCGCCGGCGATCGTGCCCGCCGGGCCCAATACCTCGAAGGCCCCCCGCCTCCGCCAGCAGAACTGGAGACCCTGTTGGACCGGATCGTGACCCGCGAGAAGGAGCTTTCCGGCAATCTGATGACCATGGGCGGGTACAATCTGATGCTTTTCAACATCGGGGCGTTTTTCGGGATGTATCTGTTCAAGCACGTCACGCAGCGGATCGGCCGGCGATGGACGTTCGCCATATTTTTCCTGGCGGCCATGATCGTGACGGCCTTTGTGTTCTATGCCATCGACGACGTGTGGGATATCCTCTGGATGACGCCGCTGATGGGGGCGTGCCAGTTGGCCGTGTACGGCGCCTACCCGATCAACTACCCGGAGCTGTTCCCCACGCGGAACCGGGCCACCGGCACCTCGATGTGTTACAACATCGCCCGCTATCTGGCCGCCACCGGGCCGCTGGGGCTGGGGTGGCTCACGACGGGCGTGTTTGCCGGTTTCGGCCCGCCTTTGAATCTGCGGTATGCGGGAATGACGATGTGCCTGGTGTTTTTGGCGGGCATCGCGGTGTTGCCGTTTGCGCCGGAGACTAAGGACCAGCCGCTGCCCGACTGATGGTTGGACCACCTCGCACCCGATTCCGCACTGTGCTGGAAGGCCTTATCGGGCTGACAATCGGGGGATTGGTGGTGCGAACCTACCTTGTGGCGGGGATGGTAGTGCCCTTCGAGGTGGCCAGCGGCTCGATGGCCGAGACTTTGCTTGGCCCCCACTATCGGCTCATATGCACGAGGTGCAGCGGGGAGTTTGTGTGCGGTGCGGATGATCCCCCCGCAGTTGCTCTTGCCGTCTGCCCCCGGTGCGGGTGGAAAGGCAACGACCTGGCCGGCCAGCCGGTGGTTCCCGGCGATGGGGTCCTCATTGTGCGCGGGACGTATTGGATACGTTCCCCGCGCCGGTGGGAGGTGATCGCGTTCCGCCCTGCGGATACTCCCCGGCGGTTGGCGGTCAAGCGGGTGGTGGGCCTTCCGGGCGAGACGGTGCAAATTCGCCAAGGCGACGTGTACATCAACGGTACCCTTGCCCGAAAGTCGTTGTCCCAGCAGCTCGCCGTTTGCCAGCTTATCTATTCTGCCGCGGACGAAGCAGCGATGCATGGGGGCA
>JBBIQF010000337.1:0-7159 GCA_037442445.1 Planctomycetaceae bacterium | reverse complement strand
CCCCTGGGCACGAAAAGCCTTTTTAACGGTAAGGACCTATCGGGCTGGAAGACGTATCCGGAGCTGAAGAGTGTGGCCAGCGTGACGCCGGAGGGCTGGTTGCACCTCCAGAACGGCAAAGGCCAGATCGAGACCGTAGGCCAGTGGGCCGACTTCACGCTGCAACTGGAGATTTTCGTCAACGGCGACGGGCTGAACTCGGGGGTGTTTTTCCGCTCGATCCCGGGCGAGATCTGGAACGGCTACGAGAGCCAGATCCACAACGGCTACAAGGGGGGCGATCGCACGCAGCCGGTCGATTGCGGCACCGGCGGCATCTTCCGGCGGCAGAACGCCCGCCGCGTGGTGGCCGACGACCGCACCTGGTTCTGGAAGACCATCCACGCCGACGGGCCGCACATGGCGGTGTGGGTCAACGGCTATCAGGTCAGCGATTGGACCGATACGCGGGCGCCGGACAACAACCCCCGGCGCGGTCTGCGGCTGCAAGCAGGGACCATCATTTTGCAGGGGCATGATCCCAAGACCGACTTGTTCTTCCGCAATATCCGCATCGCAGCGCTGCCACCCCGATGAAGGGGTGGCGTTTGGCAATGCCTGGCCCCACCGTGGCTTGCCGCCGGGCGTCCCCCGCTATCGAGTGACGTGGTTCGACCACGCCGCTACTGGCCTCGCTGCCGCCGGGGGCGTACACTTGGCTGGGGGAGCTTCACAAAAATAGGTCTCCGATCTCCGCCGAATGGCAGGGGGGCGACCATGTCGGGCGAATGTCCGGAAGCGAGTACCTGTGAAGACCTGGCGGCGCTGCGCCAGCGTATCGAGGAACTGGAAGCCCGCCTGGCGGCGTGCGATCGCGACGACATCCCTCGTTGCCACGAGGCCCAGGAACTCTTTCGCATCGAGCGGGACCTGGTGGCCGGGCTGACCACCGCCAGCACGGTGGAGGAGGTGGCGGATCGGGCGATGGAGGCGGCCATGGCCATAGCCGACATGGAATGCGCCGGCATGTATCTCTTGGACGACGCGGGCAACATCCACCTTGTGGCGGCCAAGGGGCTTTCCGGCGAGTTCGTGCGCCAGGTGGCCTATTACGATGCCGATTCGCCGCACGGCCGGCTGGTTCACGAAGCGCGCCCCGTTTTTTTGCGCCGCGATGAGTTCCCGCCCGCCATGCGCCAGCAGTGCGATCCGGAAGGCTTGATTCTGCTTGCGGGCCTGCCCATCACGCACGAGGGCAAAGTGGTGGCGTGGATGAATGTCGCCTCGCGGCGGCTGGCTGGCTTCACGCCCTGGGCCAAGGACGCGCTTGTGGCGATTGCGGCCCAGATCGGGGGCACCCTGCTGCGCATCCGGGCGGAGGAGGCCCGGGCCGAGTCGGAGGCGGAGTTCCGCAACCTGTTCGAGAACATGCCCGACACCGTCTTCGTGGTGGATCGCCAGGGGCAGATTCTGTTCGTCAACCGCGGTGTGCGGGACATCGCGCCCGAGAAGCTCGTGGGCACCTCGGGCTTTTCGCACATGAAGCCCGAGCACATTCCCGCTTGCCGCGAGGCATTTGGCCGGGCGCTGCAAGGCGAAGTGGCGTCGGTGGTCATGGAGGATATTTACGGGGTATGGTGGGACTGCCGGCTGCTGCCGGTGCCGCGCTCGCCGCACCCGGAGCGTGTGCTGATCATCTGTGCCGATATCACGGCGCAGAAAGCGGCGGAGGAGCGCTCGGCCCGCGATGCCCTGCGGGTCAAACGCGTGCTGGATATGCACGAGCGCGACCGGCACCTGACGGCGTGCGAAATCCACGACGCCCTGGCCCAGCCGCTGGTGGCTGCCCAGTTGCGCCTGGAGGCCGCGCTGGAAGACGCCCGCCGACTCCACCCCGAGGGGCCGTGCCAGGGTTTCGAGGAGGCGGCCGAGTTGCTCCGCAGGGTCATCGCCGAGGCCAATCGCCTGATGGCCGGCTTGCGCCCCTCGATCCTGGACGACTTCGGGCTGGAGGCGGCCATCGACAGCCTGGTCAACGAGGGCCCACGCCCCGCCGGCAGGGACATCGAATATTCGTTCCAGCTTGATGCCGAGCGGCTGGTGGCCCCGCTGGAGAACGCAGTGTTCCGCATCGTCCAGGAAGGCTTGCTCAACATCCGCCGGCACAGCGGCTCTCCCCGCGCCCGATTGGTTATCCGCCAGCAGGATGACCGGCTGCATCTGGAGATCGAGGACTATGGCGTGGGGTTCGACCCCGCCCGCGTGCCGGCCGACCGTTTCGGCTTGGAAGCCATCCGCACGCGGTGCGAGGCCTTTGGCGGCCGCCTGGAAGTCCAGATCGCCGCGGGCAAAGGCACCCGGCTGTACGTGGAACTGCCGGTCATCGAAGCCATTCCGTAACGCCCGGCGCTCCGTGCGCCGCGCCCTGCGCTCTCTGCTCGCTGCCTCGAAGCCGTGCGCCCCGGGGCGGCACATCCTCGCTCGGTTGGAATCATCAGCCCGCCAATTTACAATGCGGATTGGAGGGGAACGCATCGGGTGGTGTCCCGGCAAGGCGGGTCCCGCGTTTCCTGCCCCGCAAGATGCGTGCCATGAGCATCCGCTTTCGGCTGATGACGATTGCTTTGGCGGTGATCGTGGTGGGCAATTCGCTGTTATCGTTTCTGGCGCTTCAATATCTGGGACGCGTCTGGCTGCGCGAGGTGCAGACCCGGGTGCAGCGGAACCTCAACTCGGCCCGGGCGGCCTACGAGAACTATGGGGCGCAGGTAACCGCCTTCCTCCAGGCCGCCGCGCTGGATCCCCTGCTGGCGGCCGCCGCTGCTAAGGGGGATTTCCAGGCCGCCCAGGACCGACTTGGCGAGCTGCAAAAGGCTGAGCGGGCCGACTTCCTCTTGCTGGTGGATGCCCAAGGCAGGGTGATCTGCCGGGCCGGCTGTCCGGCACGCGGCGACGACCTGCGTTCCGACCCGCTGGTGGCCGCCGCTTTGATCTCCGGGCAGGCGCAGGCGGGGACGGTGGTGTTTTCGCCCGAACGGCTGGCAGCCGAAGGGAGCGAGCTGGCCCAGCGTGCCGAAATCAGCCTGGTACCTACGCCAGCCGAGCGCCCCACGACCGATACCCGGCGCCGCGAGGGCATGGTGCTAGCGGCCGTGGTGCCCGTGCGCAATCCCGCGGGCCAGACTGTGGCGTACTTGCAAGGGGGCCTGCTATTGAACCGCCGCAATGAGATCGTCGATGCCATCAAGCGACAGGTGTTTCCGCAGGAGGTGTACCGGGGGAAGGATATCGGCACGGTTACCATTTTCTTGGGCGATTTGCGGATTGCCACCAACGTCATGGGAGAGGATGGCACCCGCGCTGTGGGAACCCGGCTGAGCGCCTCGGTGTGCCAAGCGGTGCTGGACCGCGGCGTGCCGTGGGTGGGGCCTGCCTTTGTCGTTACCGACTGGTATATCACCGCCTACGAGCCGGTGCGCGACCCCTCGGGCCGGGTGATCGGCGCGCTTTATGTGGGGTTGCTCCAGGCGCCGTTTGTCCATCAGCGGAATGTGATCACCGCGGTGTTCCTGGCCATCGTGGGCCTGGCCACGGCCGCTAGCCTGACCCTGTTGTTCGTGGCCAACGCGGTGGTGCTGCGCCCGGTGCAGTCGGTGGTGGCGATGGCCCAGCGGGTGATCCAGGGCGACCTATCGGCGCGGGTGGGCATCCGGCCGGCCGGCGAGATGGGGGTACTGTGCCAGGCGGTGGATGCCATGGCCGAGGCCGTGGCCCAGCGCGAAGAGCTGTACAGCAACGCCGCCCAGCAGCAGATCGGGCGCAGCGAGCATTTGGCCTCGGTGGGCCGGCTGGCCGCTGGCGTGGCCCACGAAATCAATAACCCCCTGACCGGCGTGCTGGGCTTTGCCGAACTGTTGCGCGAAAGCCCCCACCTGGACGAGCAGGACCGCCAGGACCTGGAGGTCATCATCCGCGAAACCAAACGTGCCCGCGAAATCGTCCGCGGCCTGTTGGACTATGCCCGCGAGACCCCCTCGGTCCCCACGCGCCTGGATGCCAACGACGTGATCCGCGAAACCATGCGCCTGCTGGGCAAACGCGAGGCCTTCGAGCACATCGTGCTGGTCGAAGACCTGGCCGACCACCTGCCCCCCATCAACGCCGACAAGAACCAGCTCCAGCAGGTGCTGCTCAACCTGTCGCTGAATGCCTGCGAAGCCATGCCCAATGGCGGCACCCTGCTGGTCAGCACGCAGGCCGCCGATGGCAAGGTCATCATCAAGATCACCGACACGGGCTGCGGCATCAAACGCGAGCACTTGGACCGCATCTTCGAGCCGTTTTTCACCACCAAACCCGTGGGCAAAGGGACCGGGCTGGGGCTGAGCGTCAGCTACGGCATCATCCAGCAGCACGGCGGCACGCTGGATGTGGAAAGCGAAGAGGGTAAGGGGAGCACGTTCACCATCACGCTGCCGGCGGCCGACGATGGCCCGGGCAACCCGCCGGCACCGGCAGCCAGCAGCAGTCCGGCAGCGGTGCCGGGCCGCACATCCCCGGCCGGAGATCGCCCGCCGGCTGGCCCTCCCCCGGCGCCTTCGTCTTCCCCCACACCACGCGGAGCGAGGTAAGCCCCCATGGCCCGGAAGATACTCTTGGTGACCTCCGACCCCGCCGCCAGCCAGCGCTACCAGCAGGCCCTGGCCGCCGAAGGGTTCGAGGTCCACCCCTGCCGCACAGTCACGCCGGCGCTGGATTGCGATGCCTTCGATCTGGTGCTGGTGCGCGAGGAACCGCCCGAGGTGGTCGGGCTGGAGGTGCTCCGGCAGGTGAAGGCCGGGCCGTGGCTGGCCCCAGTGGTGATCCTCAGCCGGCAGCCGGGCGTCGAGAGTGCGGTGGCGGCCATCAAAGAAGGGGCCATCGATTACCGCCGCGAGCCGTGCTCGGCCGAGGAGCTGCGCCAGGCGCTGCGGGCCCTGGCCGCCGACCTCTGGCCCCCGGCACCGCCCCGCGTGGCCGAGGCCGAAGGCCCCTCCCCTCCCGGATTCGAGGGGATGCTGGGCCAGTGCCCGGCCATGCGCGAGGTGTTCGACCTCATCCGCCGCATCGCCCCGGCCGATAGCACCGTGCTGGTGACCGGCGAAAGCGGCACCGGCAAAGAGATGGTGGTCCGGGCGATCCACCGCCACAGCCGCCGCCGCGATTTCCCCCTGCTGGCCTGCGACTGCACGGCGCTTGCCCCGACCTTGCTGGAAAGCGAGCTATTCGGCCATGTCAAAGGCTCGTTTTCCGGAGCCATCGCCACCAAACAGGGACTGTTCGAGGTGGCCCACCAGGGGACTCTGTTCCTCGACGAGGTCGCCAATCTCAGCCTGGAAACTCAGGGCAAATTGCTCCGCGTGCTGGAGACCCGGCGGGTCCGCAAAGTGGGCGATACCGCCGAGCGCGAGGTCGATATCCGCCTGGTGGCCACCACCAACCGCAGCCTGGCCGAGATGGTCAAGGTGGGCCAGTTCCGGGCCGACCTCTATTACCGCCTGAATGTCGTGCCCATCGCCCTGCCGCCATTGCGCGAGCGGGGCGGCGATATCCGCCTTCTGGCCGAGACCTTCCTCCGCCGCTTCTGCCGCGAAATGGGCGTCGAGCCCCAAGGCTTTTCCGAGGAGGCCCTGCAGCAGATGGAGACCTACCCCTGGCCGGGAAATGTCCGGGAGCTGCGCAATATCGTCGAGCGCCTGGCGGTGCTGTACGGCGGGGTGCGGGTGGAACTGCACCACCTGCCCGCCGAGATCCGCGAGGCCCGACCCGCCACCCCCGCCCCCGAAGTGCCCCATACCTGGGAAGAGTTCAAACGCCTGAAGCGCCAAGTGGTCGACGACCTCGAACGCCGCTTCCTGCTGGCCGCACTGCAACGCGCCTCGTACAACATCACCCAGGCGGCCGAGAATGTGGGGATGCAACGCCCCAACTTTCACGCTTTGCTGCGGGCCCACGGCATCCGCCCCGCCGCCCAGCAGAAGCCAGGCCCGTAATAAAGCCCGCAGGCGGGATGTTTCGCCCCTGCGCCGGCCGCTCAGCGTGGACCGGCTGGCCCCGGCTACTTGCGCAGCAGGTCGAATGCCCAGTAGCCCCGGGCATCCCGCCGCCCATCGAGCCGAAAACGGCACCCCAGCACCCCCGAGGACTGATACCCCTCCCCGTCCACCTCCACCCCCTCAAACCCCGACGGGCCACGCCTGTGAATCCGAAACTCCACCGGCTCCCGCCGCGCATCGACCAACCAATACTCCTCCACTCCGGCCCGATAATACGCCAAAGGCAGGCGCCGCGTATCCTTGGCCACCGACGAATCGCTGACCACCTCCACGATCAACTCCGGGGCACCTTCCAATTCCACGAACCTTCCCTCCTCGGCCCCTGCCTTGGGCACCAGACGCACTCGCCCCGCCGCCAATGCCGCGTGCGAAACAAACACGATATCCGGCTCGGCCGAAACGTCCCCCTCCATGGAGCTGAACCGCGTGCTATCGACAAACAGATAGCCCAGCTCGTGCTGCTTTACCCATTGATGGAGTGTGCTGGATATCTCCACCTTGACGGTGCCGTGGCAGAAGACCTCTTCTGGGGACATATCCACCTCGATTCGGCCTGCGACCCAGTCGATCCTGCCCCGCTGGGGAAAGGCGTCGGAGGTGGCCCAGCGCCGAAAATCGGCCAGCGAGCGGAGATCCATGGGGATCTCGACCTGGTCTTCGATGATCACGGTGGTGGCCATGCGGGCCCCCCAAAAGTCCCCCTTGCCGGCGGCGGACTATCCAAGACGCGGCAGCCGCACCTATGGGTATGCTACACCGCGGCTCTGGGTGGAGCAATCATCAGGCGGGTGGGGCGAGCGGAAAGCCGCAAGCACTCGGCATAAGATGCTGGCCGTCAAGCCGCGGGGTAAGCCGCAACGTCTCGGCCACGACGGAGCGTGGCCCTCCAGGGGAGCGTGGCCCTCCAGCGGCGCGGGTTCTTCGTGGAGGGACGCGCTCCGTCGCGTCCGCTGCGCTCTGTCGCGTCCGGTGTGTTTCCATTGGCGTCCCCGGGTAAGAAACGCCCCGGCCACGACGGCCGTGGCCCCGGCGGCTACTTGCGCAGCAGGTCGAATGCCCAGTAGCCCCGGGCATCCCGCCGCCCA
>JBBIQF010000336.1:0-7172 GCA_037442445.1 Planctomycetaceae bacterium | reverse complement strand
GAACCCTGCGAACTGGTCATCCTGGCTTTGGGCAAGCTGGGCGGCCGGGAGATGAACTACCACAGCGATCTGGATCTGGTGTTCTTGTACGAGGCCGACGGGCACACGGCGCCGGTGCATCCCTCGATGCGCTGCCAGAGCACCAGCAACCAGCATTTCTTCAGCGAGTTGGCCCAGCGGATCATCCGGGCGGCGGGCCGGCTGAGCGCCTACGGCCGGCTGTACGAGGTCGATGCCCGGCTTCGCCCCACGGGCAAGAGCGGCGTGCTGGCCACTTCGCTGGAGGAGTTCCAACGGTATTTTTGCGACGGGGCAGCGCAACTCTGGGAGCGGCAGGCCATGTGCAAGGCCCGGGTGGTGTATGGGTCGCCCCGCATCGCCCGGCTGGCGGGCCAGGCGGTGGCCCAGGCAGCCTTCGAACTCCGCTGGCAGCCGGCCTTCGCCCGGGAAATCCGGCACATGCGGCACCGCCTGGAAGGCACCGTCGGCGAGGCGAATCTGAAACGCGGGCCAGGCGGCATCGTGGATATCGAGTTCTTGGTGCAGATGCTCCAGCTCAAGTTCGGCCGGCACAATCCCCGCGTGCGCACCCCCAACACCCTGGCCGCCCTGCAGACCCTGGCCGAGCACGGCGCTTTGGCCCAGGACGATGCCCAGTTCCTGGCCCGCAGCTACCGCTTCCTCCGCACCATCGAAGGCCGGCTGCGGCTGATCAACTCCACCGCCCGCGACAAACTGCCCGACGACCCCACGGAACTGGCCAAGCTGGCGCACCTGGTTCGCTACCCCAGCGGCGATGCATTGCGCGAGGAGTTCGACCACGTCACCCGGCAGACCCGCAAATGCTTCGACCGCCTGTTCGATGCGGAAATGCCCTGAGCAAGTTTTCCGACCGCGGGGGCATCAAGCCAGGGATGCAGCCGGGATGGCCAGCAGGCGTTCGACCATCGCCCGGAAGCGCGCCAGGTAATCGAAGGCGGGCTTGGCCGCGCGCCCGTGATCCAGGTCGTGGCCGATCTCGTCGGCATGGTCCGCCGGCCAGGGCTCTTCGGGGAATTCGCCCCAGCGGGCCGAGGCTACGGAGACCAGCCCGTCGTTGTCCGGCCCCTCGCGCCGGGCGATCAGCCAGTAGCACGGCCGCAAGAGCCGGCAGGTCCGCCGGCTCCCCGGCCGCCCGCGACCGGCGTACGAAAAATACCGCACCTGCGGGTGGTCGGGGCAGCGTGCATTGAATCGCCGGAGGCCCTCGCTCGTCAGGTCCACGATGCCCAAAGCCGCTTCCAAGTACGGTTCCAGGGCTGCGTACCGGCCCGCGGCGAGAGGTTGGGCCACCAGCAGGTCCGCCACCGGCGATCCCCGATGCGGTGTGGAAATGGTACTGAGGCTGGCCACGCGCGGGCCGATGTTCTCGGCATTGCCTGGCGAGATGCACCAGCGGGCGTCCAGGCCGCCCATGCTGTGCGCGATGATGTGGACCTTCTGGTCCGGATCGAGCCGGCCGTCGGCCAGGGCGGCCAGAATCTGGGCGCGAAGCTGCCGGGCACGCAGCCCGACCCGCGCCAGGGGCGAAACCTCGGTCTCCAGGATCCGCAAATCCATGGAGCCGAACTGGCGGCGCAGAAACTCGGCCACGCCGTGAAAGTACTCCATGCCGAAACGCCTTTGAAATCCCAGAAAACCGTGGGCCAGCACCAAGTTCATCGCGGTTCCTCGCACCTTTCGGACCGGCTCAGCCAGAGGGCGCGTGTTGCGGGGCCAGCCACCGCACCACCACGCCGCAGGGCAAGTCCCGGCCGGTGGCACTGGGGATGGCCATGCGTTGGGCCAGCAGGTGCCCCTCGCCCAGCGGGCGCAGGGCCTTGGCCACCATCCGGCCCAGGCGCCGCGGCGAATAGCCCCGGGTGTGGCAGGTCACCAGCACGAACCGGGGGCTTTCGGAAAGCAATCGCCGGCATTGGCCCAGCAGCCACGGCAGATGGTCGGCCAGGCGCCACACCTGGCCGTGCGGCCCGCGCCCGAAACTGGGGGGATCGAGGATCAGCCCCTCGTAACGGGAGCTGGCCCGAAGCTCGGCCCGCACGAACTTCCGCGCGTCTTCCACCACCCACCGGATGCGTGCCCCCGAAAGCCCCGAAAGCTCGGCGTTGCGCTGGGCCCAGGCCACCACGTTGGCGGCCGCATCGACATGGGTCACCTCCGCGCCGGCTGCGGCAGCCGCCAAAGTGCTTCCCCCCGTGTACCCGAACAGATTGAGCACGCGCACCGGTCCGGCCGCGGCCAATTGGGACAACAGCCACTCCCACTGCGGGGCCTGTTCGGGAAAGAAGCCGACGTGGCCGAAATCCGTGCGCTTCAGCTCGAACACTAGCGGCCCATGCCGCAAGGGCCAGCGCAGAGGGACCGCCCGGGCGAGAATCCACTGGCCGGCCGCGCGGCTGGTGCGTTCGAAACGGGCATCGGCGGCGGCCCACGCCGCGGCATCCTTGCGGGCAACCCGCCGCACGGCGGGGCAGGGCCGATCCAGGCAGCACGGCCCAAAACGCTCCAAACGCCGGCCCTCGCCAAAATCCACAAGCTCGTACCCCTGCGGACCGCCCATGATGCCACTCCGCACGCCCCCCGGCTGTCGGCCCCCTTCTTCCCGCCTTGGGCCAGGCGCCAAGGTGCCGGGCGGCTGCCGGCCGTCCGCACCACGTTCTACGGCTGCGCCGGTTGGGGCGATTCCGGACGCCACGCTTTCCACACCAATAGCGCCGCACCGCACACCAGCAGGCTATCGGCCACGTTGAAGTTTGGCCAGTGCCAGCGGTAGATCATCACCAGAATCCAATCCCGCACCGCGAACACCAGATCGCCATCCAGTTCCCGCAAGCCGTGCAAACCCAGCCGGTCGAACAGATTGCCCAACACCCCCGCACTGATGCACCCCAGGGCGGCGGTCAGCAAAGGATCGCGAGCCGCCCCCAGCGCGAACAGCCAGACCAGAATGGCCACCAAGGCCACCACCGACAGCGCGGCGAATACGAACACCCCCCCCTGCCCCAATCCAAATAGCGCGCCGCGATTCAGACTTGTCTCGATGCCCAGCACATCGGGCACGATCCACCATTTGGGCGATGGAGGCGGGCCCAGAAACCCGAACGCCCAGGACTTGGTGGCCAGATCCACCGCACACCCCCCCACAGCCAGACCGAAAAACAGGACATACCGCGTCCAAGGCAGGGCGGCTGCGGCAGAAAAAAACCTAGCCCCGCTCGCGCCGGGAGGCACATCGCACACAGAGGGCTGCATAGGGGAGGGCATCCAGCCGTTTCTTGGGGATCTTGGTGCCGCACTCTTCGCACAGGCCGTAGGTCCCGTCCTCGATCCGCTCCAAGGCCGCCTCGATCAACTCTAGCGTCGCCTCTTCGCTTTCCATCAGGCTCAGCGTGAACTCCTGCTCGAAGCTGTCGGTGCCCACGTCGGCCATGTGGATGGGCATGCTCGACAGATCGCCGTTGCGCTCGGTGCGGTTTTTCTTGAGCGCGGCCTCGGCCAACTGCGACATATCGCCGCGCAGTCGCGCCCGCAGGGCCAGCAACCGCTCTTTGTAAGCGTCGATGTCGCTCTTCTTCATCGGGGCCATCGTGTGGTCTCCTGGCTGGCGTTTCCCCAGTGCGGCCTGATCCCGATTCCAGAGACTATCCATTCTAGAAAGGCCCTCTGCGGGTGTCAAACCACTCGGCCCGCCACATCCACCCCCCTGGGAAAATGGGATATTCTGAAGGATACGAAACCGCCGCGTTTGAGCCCTGGCGCGGGGATGCGCTGGCGGGCGGCGGGTGTGTTTCACCGTAATGTGCCTGTGGGTTGCGGAGGTGGCACAAGCGGCGTGCCTGTGGAGCCATGAATCGCGGATTGCCCCTATGGCTGAAGCGCTCTTTGGCCGAGCGAGGGCCCGGCGCGGGCGGCGGTCCGCCTTCGGGCCCTTCGGGTGCCGAGGAGGGGCAGGGCCGGTGCCCCGCCGACGCCCGACAAGCGGGCGTGCTGGTGCTCTTGTATCCCCACCAGGGGACTTGGCACTTGCCGTTGACGCTGCGGCCGGACCATCTGCCCGACCATCCCGGCCAGATCAGCCTGCCTGGCGGCGCGCTGATGCCTGGCGAGACGGCGGGCCAAGCCGCCTTGCGGGAGTTCTGCGAGGAGTTGGGGACCGCGGATTGTGCGTCCGATATGTTGGGGGCGTTGGAGATATTGGGGCCGCTGTCGCCCGTCTATGTGCAGGCCAGCCGATTCCGCGTAGAACCGTGGGTCGCCTGGGCATCCAAGCGTCCCGAGATGCACCCCAACCCCGACGAGGTGGCCGCACTGTTGGAGGTCCCGCTGGCCGACCTGATGGACCCGCGCAATCGAGGGAGGCACCTCCGCGAGGACGCTGGCCGGCGCTACTGGGCACCCCATTTCCAGTGGCACCAGTACCGCATCTGGGGCGCCACGTGGCGGATCCTCAGCGAATTGGTGGCGGTGGTGGAGGGGTTTCTTCGCAGCGGCGAGTCCCTGTAGGCCGGTGCCCGCACCGCTCGGGCCGGGATGGGGGCGCGAGTGCATTCGGTAGTACCCCTCCGCTTGCCGCGCGGGTCATTGGCCGACCCCGGATGCGGCATTGGTGCCGGAACTGCCGGCCGAAAGAAGCTTGCCGCTCTTCTTGTCCCAGCGCACGGTGCGGAGCTTCAGGCGGTGCTCGCCGTGGCAATCGGTGCACACGACCTGGCTGAAATCGGTCTTCTGGGGGCAGCGCTCTTTCCACCGTGCCAGGACCTTGCGTGCTGGGGCATCGTGGGTATCGTGGCATTCGACGCACGCCGGATCGATGGCCTCGGCCGGGTACATCTTGTCGGGCGGGGTGGTGTTGTTCTCGTCGTTGCGGTGGGCCAGCGAGGCCCCGTGGCATCGCACGCACCCGATGTTTTCCAAGGCATGGACCGAGGCCACCGACTCCTCCTGGTAATTGGTGTGGCACACGAAGCAAGCCGAGTTGTCGGCCACCGGCCCTTCGGGCTTTTTCTTGCCTTCAGGCGGCGCCTTGGGTTCTTCCAAAAGCAGCGGCTTGGAGCGGTCCACCTTCAACGGGGGAGGGGCAGCGACGAGCACGGCCGACACTGCAGCCAGTATCGCTGCCAAGCCTCCGGCCAGGGCCCACACAGACGACTTCATCAGGGTCTCTCAATCGAGGACGTTGCGGAAATGGCAATCCGGGTGTGGCCCGCAGCTCCGCCCGGGTCCCGAAGCCACAACGGCCGCCGCGCCCGGCGGGTGCCGGGCGCTGCTCGTCCAGACCCCAAAGGCGGTTTCATTTGCGGGGAAAACACCCGCCACCAATCCAGCACACCCAAGCGCTGCTACACGTACTCCCAGTCTTTGAGCCACTGGTAGTGGTAGGGCAGCCGGGCCCAGGCGTCGGCCATCAGGCGGTCGAGCCGGGCCTGCTCCTCCTTGTCTAGCTCGCGGCGTTCGACGACGGCCAGGGCGGCGTTGTCCACCTGCTCGGGGGTGATCATGCCGGGGATGGGGGCGGTGATCTGCGGGTTGCAGAGGATGTAGCGCAAGGCCAGGCGGGCTGCCTCGTTGTCCTCCTTCTCGTGCGGATTGCCCGGCGAGCTGTCGCCCTTGAACAGCGAGCCGCTGGCGAACGGCTTGATGCCGAACCACCCCACGTCCATTTTCTTCATGGCGGCCCACAGGCCCACCGAGTCCTCGCGGGCCTCCACCTTGGTCTTGGCCGTAAACGGCGTGACGATCACCTCCATCTGCTGGGGGTATTTCTCGATGAGCATCTTGATGTGCGGCCGGTGGTGCGAGGAGATGCCGGTGAAGCGGGCCCGGCCGGTCTTCTTGGCCCACTCCAGGGCCTTGGCCACCTCGTCCATCTCGGCGTCGCTGTGCTGGATGCTCTGCTCGTGGCAGGTGATCCGCCAGAGGTCCACGTAATCCAGGCCGGCGGCCCGCAGGCCGCTATCGAGACTCTCCTTGAGCTTCTCGAAGCTCCGCCACTGCGGGAAGCGGACCTCATGCTCGTACCACGAGTAGCCCAAATACATCTTCCCGCGCCGGCCTTTAAGGGCCTTGGCGTAGGCGCAGACCTCGGCCCCGGTGCAGGCGTCGATGTAGTTGATGCCCCGCTCGATGCAGCGGCTGACGACTTCGGTGCGATTCTTGATGAACTCGGGGTTGTTGAAATCGCCGCCGAGCCAGTTCCCGCCCTGGAACAGGCCTTTGACCACGGTGTTGAGCCGTTTCCAGTGGCCGCCGAGGCAGACGGCCGAGATCATCAGATTGGTCTTGCCGCAGCGGCGGTATTCCATCTGCGGGTTGTAGTTGAGGATCTTGCTGGTGTCGGCGTTGGTGGGATTGCCCACCGCGATGGTGTAGGTTCCGAGCCCCATGGCCGCGGCGGCCGCTGCCGTCGCACCTGCCTTGATGAACTCGCGGCGCGTCACTTCGTGGTCATTCATGCTAGGCCCTCCCTCCGGTTCGAGGCTCGTATGCTGGCTGCGAACTTGCAACGGAGGCTGCCATGCTAACTGGCATTGGCGGGGCTGTCAAGCCGGGCGGAGCGGGCCCGCGCGACCAGCACCGCGGCCCCCACGTACACGCACTGGACCGCAATGGCCGAGAACACCAGCGATTGCCCCCCGCCGCCAAAGCCGTAGCTGTGCAGCCCGGCCCCCAGCACGAAGTTCACCCCGTACCAAGCCATTACCACCAGCGAGAAGCACAGCACACTCAAGGCCGCAAGCCCCAAATTGCCCACCCAGCCGACATAGCGGGCATGGAGGACCGCCAGGTAGCCCAGCAGGGCGATCAGGGCCCAGACCTCTTTCGGGTCCCACCCCCAGAATCGCCCCCAGGCATAGTCGGCCCACACCCCGCCCAGGATCGTGCCCGCCGCCAATAGGAGCACGCCCACCTGGAGCGCGCGGTAGGTGAACCGGGTGAGCGCACTAATCGTGTCCTCGCGGCGGGAGCCGGCCAGATAGTACCCCAGGGTGATATTCCCGATCCCCAAGGCCAGCGCAAAGGCGGCATAGCTCAGCGTGATGCTCATCACATGGGTGACCAGCCAGAAATTGCTCCGCAGCACCGGGGTAAGCGGCTGGAGGCTGGGGTCCAGCACGGCGGGGCAGTTGTCGGCC
>JBBIQF010000335.1:0-7209 GCA_037442445.1 Planctomycetaceae bacterium | reverse complement strand
GGCAGGATTGCTCGGCCAGTAAGCTGTTACGCACTTTTTAAATGGTGGCTGCCTCCAAGCCAACATCCTGGCTGTCACAGCAATCCAACCTCCTTTGTGACTAAGCGTCGCTTCGGGACCTTAGCCGGCGATCTGGGTTGTTTCCCTCTCGACCCTGGAGCTTATCCCCCAGGGACTCACTCCTGAGATAGTCGCACCGGTATTCGGAGTTTGGTTCAGCAGGGCAGCCCGGAAAGGCCCCCTCGCCAATTCAGTCTCTCTACCCCCGGTGCGTAGTGGCTCAAGGCTAGCCCTAAAGCTATTTCGGAGAGAACCAGCTATCTCTGCGTTTGATGAGACTTTCACTCCTCCCCACAAGTCATCCCCTCGGTTTTCAACCCAAGTGGGTTCGGACCTCCACGCGGTATAACCCGCGCTTCATCCTGCTCATGGGTAGTTCACGCAGTTTCGGGTCTACCGCCAGCGACAAAGCGCCCTATTCAGACTCGGTTTCCCTGCGGCTCCGGTCCTGAGGACCTTAACCAGGCCGCTGACGGTAACTCGCCGGATCATTATGCAAAAGGCACGCCGTCACGTCTTGCGACGCTCCGACCGCTTGTAGGCACATGGTTTCAGGTTCTATTTCACTCCCCTAACAGGGGTTCTTTTCACCTTTCAGTCGCCCTACTGCGTCCACTATCGGTCATCAGGGAGTATTTAGCCTTGCGGGATGGTCCCCGCCGATTCAGTCCGGGTTCCACGTGTCCGGACCTACTCAGGTACCCTCCGGGAGACGGCTCAACTTTCGCGTACGGGACTGTCACCCTCTGTGGTCCGCCTTTCCATGCGGTTCTGCTAGCCGGCCGTTTTGTAACTCCCATGTGGAGGGCCCTACAACCCCGCAGGGAAAATCCCCGCGGTTTGGGCTGTTTCCTTTTCGCTCGCCGCTACTGGGGAAATCGAGGTTTCTTTCTTTTCCTGCGGCTACTGAGATGTTTCAGTTGGCCGCGTTCGCCAGGTCACGCCTATGGATTCAGCGCGCCTCTATTCGGGAATCCCGGGATCAAAGCTCGTTTGACAGCTCCCCCGGGCTTATCGCAGTCTTCCACGCCCTTCATCGCCTCCTGATGCCGAGGCATCCCCCATGCGCCCTTAGTAGCTTGGCCACATGATTCCGACGCTCCTTGGGTGCCCTGGCCAAGTGTCCTCGGCCAGCACCCAACAGAACCCGGAATCCGCAGCCCGCCACTAACCCCGCTTGCGCGGGGTGATCCGAGCAACGATCGCTCCGTGTTTGCCAAGCCGCGCCGAGCGGTGTGCCCGGCTCGGCCTGGTGTCCCAGCGCTCTTGAGACCGACTACACCACCCACCCTCTCGGGGGACGCTGTAGCCGGCTCCTCGTGAGATGCCACTCAAGCCACAACCGAATTGCCAAAGACCAAAACAGGAACGATTCCCGGCAACCGGAAACCGTCCCCGCCTGCCAAATCGACAGGGGCCACGCTCCACCCCCGGGATGACGATACCCAGCCGGAGCCCAGCCCGCGTCCATTTACGCAGGCAACCGCTTGACGACTACTTCTCGTCAACCGGCAATGGTAATCTTAGGGATCGCCTGCGGGCCCGTCAAGCGTCCAGCCAATTTTTTCGTGTCCGCCCACGTCCGGTCCGCGCGGAGAACACGTAAGCTCTATCCCAGGAACACATTACGGCACGCCATCGCGGTCCCGGCGTCCAGGCAGCCGATCGAAAGCTCCCCGATATACCACATTCGGGTGGTCCAAATCTGTAGGATCGTAGGATGCGGCGATTTTCCTTTCAAAATCTGAGTGCGACTCTACCTCTGGTGGGGTGATATAGCCACCCACCGTGCGGAAAACCGAGTTTTGGGGGCACTATCGAGAACTTCCGCCGCTGGGCTTGGCACGGCCTACCAATTCGTCCTGGGCCCCGCGGATCCGCAGTTTGGGCTTCTCCATCGTTACCGTGGTGTGAGGCTCGACCGACTCGGTCAGCCACACGCTCGACCCGATCACGGAGTCGTGCCCGATGACGGTATTCCCACCCAAAATGGTGGCATTCGCGTAGATCACCACCCGGTCCTCGATGGTGGGGTGCCGTTTGGTTCCCCGCACCAGGTTTCCGTTGGCGTCTTTGGGAAAGCTGAGGGCCCCCAGCGTAACGCCCTGGTACAGCTTTACCCATTGGCCGATCTCGCAGGTCTCGCCGATGACCACGCCGGTTCCGTGGTCGATGAAGAAATGCCGGCCGATGCGGGCACCAGGGTGGATGTCGATGCCGGTGCGCATGTGGGCCCACTCGGTCATCATCCGCGGGATAAGCGGCACTTCGAGCTGGTGCAAGAGGTGGGCCAGGCGATAGACGGTCACCGCCTCGAACCCCGGGTAGCAGAAGATGACTTCGTCGATCGACTTGCAGGCGGGGTCGCCGGCGTAGGCGGCCTCGGCATCGGTGGCCAGCACTTCGCGCAACTCGGGCAACTGCTCGAGAAAGGCGATGGCTTTGGCCTGGCCCATGGCTTCGAAATCCTCGCGCTGCGACGCGCTGGCCAGGGCGTCTTTGCCGGCCTCGTGGCACAAAGCCCGGCCGATCTGGAGCGTCAGCCGGTCGTGCAGCGTCTCCATGAGGTCGCCGACATAGTAAGTGACGTTGCCCAAATGCAGCCCTTCCCGGCGCCGGTAGCCGGGGAAAAGGACTTCCTTGAGGGCGTCGATGACCCAGATAATGGTGTCGTAATTGGGCAGTGGGGTGTGGCCCAGGTGGGTGATGGCCTTCATGGCCACGTAGGTCTGCACCATCCGCTCCGTCAAGGCGGGTAGCTTCTCTTTGAGGCGAATGTCGGTGGCCATGAACCGCTCCTAGCTTCTCAAATACGACGCGGACTATACCCGGGCGACCGCGGCCAAAACAGGGGAACCCAGCGAAAAAAACGACAAAAAGCGAGAAGTCCGGTCCTAGACCGGACACGGACAGGAGCAGGCGGCCAGCACGCTTCGGCAAAGCCAATGTGTCACGGCGGTTCCCTCGCCCAAGCGGGTTCACCGAATCCTAGTGCCGCCCTGGCCGAAAGGCAAGCGGCCAAATGCCAGAAGTTCCCTCTATTTCTTTCGGCACAACCGCACAGCGAGTTCACCCAGGAGTGGCACGATGGTATTATACGTCACCCCCCATGAATGTCATTAAAACCTTGTCGATAGGGCTTGGAACCTTCGGCAGGTAGCCCCGCTTACGGCGATTGGCGTTCGCGGCTATTTCCCCCGCACATAGCCAGAGCTGGAGGAATGCCGTCGGCAGACGGCGATTGGGGAAGGTTGTTCGAGGTCATTCCCCCTGCCGCCGCACCGGCAGGATCACGTGCGACGGTTGTCCCGCGCCCAGGTGCACCGTGTTGTTGGCCACGCGGGGCGGCAGGTCGGCGCGCTCGGGTTGCCCGGTGTTGGGGTTTGCATCAAAGCGCGGGAAATTGGACGACGATACCGCCACCCGCACCCGATGCCCGCGGCCGAACACGTAGGCCGTGCTGCCGACCTCGATCCGAATGCAATAGACTTGGCCGGGGGACATGGGCACTTCGCGATCGAAGCCTTCGCGCAGGCTGGCCCGGAGGATGCCATCGGTCACCAGGACGCTCCGCCCGTCGGGGAATACGTCGGTCAGCTTGACGGTGAAATCGGTATCCGGCGCGTCGGAGGAGACAAACAGCCGGGCTTCGACCATGCCGACCACTTCCAGCGGTTCGGCGAGTTCCTCGCTGGTGAAGAGGAGCACGTCGGGCCGGGACTCGACGGGGCGTTGGTCCATGGGCCCGGCTGCCAGGGCATAGTTCCGGCCACCCAATGTGGGGACAGGGTTCCGGGGATCGTATTGGTAGGTGCGGCTGGCCGATCCGGGCGGCGCGGTGGGCCGCAAGCTGCCGTCGGGGTGGAGATAGAACCGTACCGGGTTGGCAGGCGGGGGCCAGTTCTCGGCGGTGCGCCAGCCCGTGGGCGCGGCGGGGTCGCAACCGTGGCCCATCACGTAGTAGTGCACGGGGGCATCGCAGGGCACGCCGTTGGGTTCGCCTTCGAGCCAGTAGCGGAAGAACCGCAAGGGGTTGGCCGGCTGCGGAAAACATTCGGCGTTGCGAGGATCGACCAGGGTGCGCAGGTCGTGGTGCGACCAGGGGCCGAGGATCAGCCGGCATCGGCCCCTTGCCCCGGGGGCTCCCTGGTTGTGGATGGTCTGGAAGGAGCGGATGGTGCCTTCGACGAACGCATCGTGCCATCCGCCCCAAAAGACCGCCGGTGCGCCGACCGATTCGGCCTGGGTCTCTGGGTTCAAAGCAGCCCAGAAGTCGTCATAGGCGCGGTGCTGCCGGACCAGGGCCATCATTTGGGCCCCGCGATAGCGGTCGGCCAGCCAGGCCTCGACCATCTCCTTGCGGAACGCCCCGCCCTGATAGGCCGCCTGGCCGTACATATTGGAAAACGCCATGACCACGTGTTGGGCCCGCAGGGCGGGCGGTGCGCCGGGGGCCAACAGGTTCTGGGCGAAGCCCATGGCGCTGGGGCCCCAGGTGGCGACGTAGCCGGTGCACCAGGGTTGGGCTGCAATCCACTGGATGGTGTCGTGGCCATCGGCCTGGTCGCGGACGAACAGCATGTCCTCGCCCAATCCCGGGCGCGACCCTCGCATGTCTTGTACCACCAAGGCGAAACCTTTGCTGCATACCATGCGGGCCTGCAACTTGGTGATGCTTTCGCGGCCGTTGGGGGTCCGCAGCAGCACAGCCGGGTAGCAGCCGTGAGGTAGCCGGGGAAGGTAGACATCGGTGGGCAGGACCTGCCCGTCGCGCATGGGCACGCCGTAGCAAGCGTGGCGGATGCCCAGGGCCAGGGACGGAGATACCAGGCCAGCCCAAATCCACGCGGCCAGGACGGCCGAAGCGATCAGGCCGGGCGCCGAAACGCCCAGGGCGGGGAAGAGCGAGTTGGCCTTGCGCCGATGGATTGGCCAGCCCGGCCGCGGTAATCCAGCCACTGGCGATCTCATGGGAGAAAGTCCTTAGGGACTCGTGGGCGGTGTGCGGGAGGGTCTGCCGATTGTACCCTCCTGGCCCAATTAGCCCAATCCTCCCAAACATCCCAGATAGCCAATAGCCGCACAAACCACGCGGTTTGGCGGTCCGCATTTTTTGGGAATCGGGAGTTCGGCCCCAGAAACTGAACCGCGGCGGCAAGGATTTTGGGCTGTCCGGGTCGTATGAGCGGCGTACCCACCAGGAAGCCGCGCGGTACTACAAAAGTGGAGTGGAACCCCCCACTGTATGCCTACTTCGTTGAGAATCTGTAAATCGTCCGGCTGCGGTACTCCTGGCCGGGCTGGAGGATGGCGGAGGGGAACTGTGGTTTGTTGGGCGAATCGGGGAAGTGCTGCGTCTCAAGGCAAAACCCATAGCGGTGGCGGTACACTTTCCCGCCTTTGCCGACGTTCGTGCCGTCCAGAAAGTTACCGCTGTAGAACTGGATGCCCGGCTCGGTGGTCATCACCTCCATGACTCGGCCGGTGGTGGGCTCCACCACCCGGGCTGCCAGGCCTAGTTCGCCCGGCCTCTTGTCGAGCACGAAATTGTGGTCGTAGCCCCGGCCAAAGCGGAGTTGCTCGTCGGGCTGGTCGATCCGCTTGCCGATGGCCACCGATTTGCGGAAGTCCAGCGGCGTCCCCTCGACCGGCCGCAGTTCGCCCGTGGGGATAAGCCCTGCATCTACGGGGGTAAACTGCCGGGCACACAGCATGAGTTCGTGGCCCAGGATATCGCCTTCGCCCTGGCCCCGCAGGTTGAAGTACGAATGGTTGGTCAGGTTGACCGGCGTGGGTTTGTCGGTGGTCGCATGGTATTGGATGTCCAGGGCATTGTCGCGGGTCAGGCGGTAGGTGACCGTCACGTGGAGGTTTCCGGGGTACCCTTCTTCGCCGTCTTTGCTGAGGTACGAGAGGGTAAGCTCCGGTCCTTCGGAGGTCAGGGCGGGTTGGGCGTTCCAGATCACTTTGTCGAAACCCTTGATGCCGCCGTGCAGATGATTGCCGTGGTCGTTGGCCGCAAGCCGGTACTCCTTTCCTCCCAGGACGAAGCGGGCCTTGCCGATGCGGTTGCCGTACCGGCCGATGATGGCTCCGAAATACGGGCTGTTTTTGACGTACTCTTGCACGGTGGGATAACCGAGCACGACGTCGGCCAGGCGGCCTTGGCGATCGGGCACCCACAGCTCGACCACGATGCCGCCGTAGTTGGTGATGGCCGCCCGCATCCCCCGCGCGTTGCTGAGAATGAACAGGTCCACGGGCTGGCCGTCCACCGTGCCGAACGGTTGGCGGGCGATCGAGGGTTTGGGGGCCGAGTTCGGGGCGGTTTGGGCTCCCCGCAGGGCGGGGGCCTGCCCGACAAGCAGCATGGCGACCGCAAGGCACCATGCGCCGGATGTTGCCCCGCGCTGCACCGGAAGGGACGCCCTCGTGCCGACATGCCAGGTATGCGACATCGCTGTAAGACCTTTGTTCTGAAGCTGGACGTTGGGATTCCAAGAAACCTTCGGCGGTCCATTATAGGTTGGAAGCCCACGCGGCGCAAATCGGCTGGGCTTCCCAAAGAGCGAAGGGCAACAGAGGGCGACTTTCCGCCGGCCGCGACTCGTGGGCTTGCCGGGGAGCAGGTGGCGACGAGGATGGCGAAGCCGGTGGTGTACGCCGCCAGCGGCGCAAGCGCAAATGGCATAGCCGGTCCGGCGGCGCGACGCTATAATCCCCCTAACTTGCCTTGGGACAACGGAGAGTTCGTCGTACGCCGGAAGGATCGAGTCTGTGGAGGCTGCCCATAGGCGGGGAGCCGGGCGCTAGCGCGGCTTCCGGGGATCTGGGGACATCAGGGCAGCCGATAGCTTTCCCGCAACCGCTTCGAGGGGAACCGTGCATTTGGAGAAGAGACCTGCGGAGGAGGCGACGCAAGTGGGAGTTGGGCTGGTCCGCGGCGGCTCGGCCAGCGCGGCGGCGGTCTCGGCTGCGACCGGCAGCAATGGCCAGGGCGACGGCCTGCCGGTGCGGCGGCGGGCCACCGCGCACACCATGGCCGCCAGCCAGCGCGATATCTCCGTCAGCGAGTTCTTCGCCAAGAACCGGCACCTGCTGGGGTTCGACAATCCGCGCAAGGCGCTATTGACCACGGTCAAAGAGGCG
>JBBIQF010000334.1:0-7219 GCA_037442445.1 Planctomycetaceae bacterium | reverse complement strand
AGAACGCGAAGCCCCTTCCGGTTCCGGAACGGGCGAGTTCGGGAATGGGAGCGGTTATACCAATAAATTAAATACACTCGGCCTCGCCACGCAAGACGCCGGCCACATGCGACGCATCGGACCGAGCGGCGAAGGCCTGTCGGGCGCCTTGGTCCGGAACCCGCCCGCTTCAAAGGGCCAAGGCTAGCCACCTGGTTGCTCGACCCAAACCCCATCCTCTAAAGCCTAGACAGCCGCGATGCTCGAGGCCGCCAAAACCAAACTCGACGAGACCCATGCCTAGTTGGCCCGCTACGGCGCCGAACTTGCGTACCGCAAGAGCGAATACGACCGCTACGCCACCCTCGTCCGGGACGGCGCCGTACGCCGGGAACTGGAAGACGAAAAACTCAACCTATACCGTTCCGCCCAGGCTTCGCACGCCGCCGCCAAAGCGGCTCTGGCGACAGACCAGGCCAACTTCAAGGTGGCCCAGGCGCGAGTCGCCCAGGCCAAAGCCGATCTCGCCAGCGCCAAGGCCTGCCTGAAAGTCGCCCGGGCAAACCTCGAATATGCCGACATCATGCGCAACTATGCAACGCTCAGGGCCCCGTACGACGGCATCATCACCCGGCGCCTGGTCGATAGGGGGGCATTCGTGCAATCGGCGGTCTCGGGCAAGGCGGAACCCCTTCTTACCATCGCCCGCATCGATCGGTTGCGGATTGTGGCCCACATCCCCGAAGCCGAAGCCAGACTGATCAAGCTCGGTCAGCCGGCCACCTTCCACCTGACCGGCGCCGGCCAGCAGTTCGCCGGCAAGGTGGTCCGGTTTGCCGGGGCCTTGGACTCGTCCACCAGGACCATGCGCACCGAAGTGGAGCTGGACGCGCCGGCCGAGGGGTTACGCCCAGGCATGTTCGGCCTGGTCACCATCGTCCTGGCCGATACGTCGGACGCGACGGAGCGCGTCCCTCCACTGGAGGGCCACGCTCCGTTGGAGGGCCACGCTCCGCCGTGGCCGAGGACGGGATTGTCAACCGGCCGGACGCTAAAGAGCGCGTCCCTCCAGGCACGGTGCGGCGAATGCGACGGAGACGCTGGCGGCTCGTAGCAGAACCCTCCTCGCGCGGCTGCAAAGCGCCCATCCAACCGCTGGCAGGCCCACGCCAGCGGGGCTACACTGAAAGATGGATGCCTTTGGTCCCCGCCAGGTCCGCCGGAGGCCAGCCATGCATACCCGGAAGCCATCCTGTCTCGACAATCGCCCGAAGTACTGCGTAGCGCTCGCCTTGGCCGGGGCGATGCTGGGGGTCTGGGCGCCCGCAAGAGCGGACGACGCGCCGGCCGGCTCGCCCAATGCCCCGCCGAAGGTCGTGATCCCCTTCGATTTCGAATCGAAGTGGGACAACGGCCGCTACGGCCAGATGGTCGGCGAGATGATCTGGAAAAAGCTCTCCAAGGAACAGGGGGTGGTGACCACCGAGTCGATGCTGGACATCCGCGACTTGTGCGCCGAGAAGCAGGTCCGCATCGCTCCCGACACGCCGCTGGAGCAGGTGCGGCACGTGGTCCGCGAGCTTTTCGACGCCCAGGTGGGCATCTGGGGGAGCATCGAGCGCGTCCCTGGCACCGAGGGCGAGATCTACGACCTGGTGCTGAAGTGCTACGATTTTTCCGGCCCCGAGGCCCGGTGCATTTATGAGAAGCGGGCCCGCACCAACTCGGTCAGCGAGGTCCCGCACCTGTACGTCAAGGAGATGCTCGACAAGCTGTGCCAGCGGCAGCCGGGGACTTCGCCGGGTTTCGGCCCTGCGGCCGAAGAGCGGTGGAAGAATGGCCCGAATCTGGTGGCGGGCGGCGATTTCGAGAAGGCCACCCGGGGCGTGCCTGTGGGCTGGGAGCCGCGGGGCGGCCAGCAGCGCGAGCCGCTCGGCAATCTCGTCAAATGGATTCCCGAGGTGGGCAACCCCGCCAACCACGTCATCCGCCTGACCGTTCCCAAGGCGGTGGCCGAGGCCGAGGGCGTCATGTACTACAGCAAAGAGTTCCCCATTCAGGACGGGGCCACGTACCGCTTCCAATGCCGGTGGCGCTCCAATGGTCCGAGCCCCAAGGTGTTCATCAAGTGCTACGACGAGTTGGGCACCGAGTACCGCCGCCAGCGGAGCGCGCCCAACGCGGCCTCGGATCCTGCCGACCCGGCCGGCAGCCAGCACGATCCTTCCGGCGTGCAGCGGCGCGAGGTGTACCGCAGCCAGCAGAACCTCAAAGGTCCCCAGAACACCTGGAACGTCCACACCCAAGAGTTCACCCCCAAGCACACGCGGTACTCGCCCAAGTGGGGGCGGGTGATGCTGTACGCGTATCTGCACGAAGGGGTGGTCGAGTTCGACGACATCGTGATCAAAGAGATCGTGCCCGCCCCCAGCCAGAATGTGGCGCGCGAAAAGCGGCATTCGCTGGGTACCAAGGTGACCTTGCGCGAGATGGAGGAAAACGAGCGCCGCAGCCAGGAGGCACGGCAGCGGCTCCGCCAGGAGGGTGCCGCCGGGCCGGACGGCGATCGGCCTGCCCACCGCCCCGCAGACGAGTAGGCCGATGGTGCCGCGGCCTCGCTCGGCTATTACCGGATTGCTCGCCAGCGCCCGCGCCTGGAATATCGCCCTGCGCACCGCGCACATCGCCGCTTCCGGCGTGCTGCTGGGGGGACATGCGTTCGCCCTGCCTGCCGAGCGATTGCTTGCGGCTTTGTATCTGACCGTTGGCACCGGCATTGCGCTGGCGATCGCCGAGTCGGGGGCCAGCCTGCTTTGGTTCCATCAGGGCCGGGGACTATTGACGCTGGCCAAGCTGGCCCTGGTATTGGCCGTGCCGTGGTGCTGGTCATGGCGCCTGGTTCTGCTCTTGGGCGTGGTGGTGTTGGCCTCGGTCGGGTCGCACATGCCGGCCCGGTTCCGTTACTATTCGGTGCTCTTCCGCCGCGTGATTCCATGCCGTTGAGGGCCGGGGACGTCCTGCCTTGAGTATAATGCTGCTGAGCCGACCTGCCACGCCGGCCAAGGGCCCCCGAAGGGCCCGCCGGGGCGATAGCGCCACGATTGGGCCTGTCGGCCGCCGATTCGATACGGGGAGCTAAGGGTTTTGGCGCCCGCGCTACGGTACGGGTGAACGTTGTTGCCCCCCACGGGAGGAGCTAGAATTGTTACAGTATCGGGTCCTGTGGGATGGACGGAGGAAGTGGGTCGATATGGTACGCCGCCGCGCGGTCCAAGTCGTGGGGGTCGCCGCGCCCGGGGGGGAGCGGGCCGCCTTTACGCTTGTGGAACTGCTGGTGGTGATCGCCATCATCGGCCTGTTGGTGGCCATGCTGCTGCCGGCCGTGCAGGCCGCCCGCGAAGCGGCCCGCCGCTCCCAGTGCACCAATCATCTCAAGCAGATCGGGCTGGCCATGCACCAGTACCACGGGGCGCACTCGGTGTTGCCGTTTGCTACGGGCGATTGTTGCGGCGGGAAGCCGCAGGCCGGCACCTGGGCGGCCTTCATCCTGCCGTACCTGGAGCATCTGCCCACCTACCAGATGTTCGACTTCCGGTATCACATGAAGGACCCGCGCAACGCCCAGGCGGTGCAATCGGTCATTCCGGAATACGTGTGCCCCAGCGACCCGAAATCGGCGCAGCCGATCGACAACGACCGCTTCTGGCCGCATAACCCCAACCCGGCGATGGCATTGTGGTATCCGGTGTGCATGGGGCCGACGGAGATGGGCCGCTCGGGCTGCCCCTTCTGCCCGGACCCCCGGCCCAGCCCCAATAATATCTGCTGCCAGAGTTCCAATTTCGGCTCCGACCGCAACGATTCGGTGGGGATGTTCGGGCGGCACATCACGGCCATCAAGTTGGAGGACGTCAAAGACGGCACCAGCCACACCATCATGGCGGGCGAGACCATCCCTTCGCACTGCGCGTTTATGGGGGCTTATGCGCCTAACTTTCCGCTGACCAGCACCAATATTCCCATCAACGTCATGGAGGATGGGGCCGGGACCTGGACCAATTGGAATCGCACATGCGGCTACAAGAGTTATCACCCCGGGGGGGCCAATTTCGTGATGGGAGATGGTAGCGTGCACTTCTTTCCCGAGACCATCGACTTTCCGTATCTGTTCAATGCGTTGGGGACCCGTGCTGGCCGCGAGCGGAACGTCTATGTGCCTGAGTAGCGCATTACCATTGTGCCCGGCCGTGGGGGCCAAGCCAAGGCGCGTGCCAGAGGGCTTGGCTGGCACGCCGAGGGGCTGCGGGCACTCGCTTGGCGGCCGGCCTCGCAGCGGCGGAGTAAGATTTTCGGTAAGAGAGGGGGCTTCAGCGTGCGGA
Organism: Planctomycetaceae bacterium; assembly: GCA_037442445.1. GTDB lineage: Bacteria > Planctomycetota > Planctomycetia > Pirellulales > Thermoguttaceae > JANLFZ01. The sequence continues at coordinate 2,861 of JBBIQF010000334.1, read as the reverse complement.
TGAGGCGTGCTGCGATGCGGTACAGTATTCGGATTGGCGAGGCGAAAAGTATCACGGGCCGCTGCCCGCTGGCAGTTTGGCGGCTTTGGGCCAGCATGCTCCTTTTGGCCGGAGCGGTGGTGTTGGCTTCGGGATTTGCGGCCGAGCGGCCCGAGGCGCCGCTGGCCGGGTGGGGTGTTGCTGCGGGTTTGGCGGCGGCCGAACCTAAAGCGGCGTCCGCGGAACCGGCGCCGCCCTCTTCGCCGGGCCCTTCCCCGGCGGCTGCCGAGCCCAAGTCTTCGCCGGCACCAAAGCCGGCCCCGGCGCCGGCAAAGCCGGGTGCTCCGCCGGCCACCGAGCCGAAACCTTCTGCCCCTTCCGCGCCGCCCGCCGCCCCCGCGGCCGGCGCCGAGGAGGATGAGTACGAGTTGCAGCGTCTGTTGATCGATACCATCGACCAGGTCGAGCGCAACTACGTGCGGCCCATCAGCCGGCGCAAGCTCATCGAGGCGGCCATCAAAGGGATCCTCAACGAATTGGACCCCTACTCGAACTATATCCCGCCCGAGGAAATGTCCCGCTTCCGCGAGAGCGTGGAGCACGAGTTCGGCGGCATCGGCATCCAGGTGACGATGCGCGACGGCCAGTTGATCGTGACCAGCCCGCTGGTGGGCACGCCGGCCTATCGGGCCGGCATCATCGCCGGCGACCGCATCGTGGAGATCGACGGGCAGAGCACGGCCGGCATGAGCCTCGACCAGGCCATCGCCCGCCTAAAAGGCAAGGAAGGCACGCCAGTAACGCTGACCGTGATCCACCCGGCCCGGCCGGGGCGCCGCACCATCACCCTGGTCCGCCAGATCATCCACGTGCCCACCGTGCTGGGCCACCATCGCAAGCCGGACCACTCCTGGGATTTCTTCCTCGACCCCCAGGCCCGGATTGCTTACGTGCGGCTGACGGTCTTCGGGCGCGATACGGCCGGCGAACTCCGCAAGGTCCTCAAGGGCCTGGTGAGCGAGGGCATGAAGGGATTGATTCTGGACCTGCGGTTCAACCCCGGGGGCCTGTTGAGTTCGGCCGTGGAGGTCAGCGACTTGTTCGTGGCCGAAGGCCCGATCGTCAGCACCGCCGGCCGCAATGTCCCCGAACGCATTTGGAAGGCCCACAAGGAGGGGACCTTTGGCGGCTTCCCGATGGCGGTGCTTGTGAACCGCTACACGGCCAGCGGCAGCGAGATCGTCGCGGCCTGCTTGCAGGACCACAAGCGGGCGGTGATCGTGGGCGAGCGGACCTGGGGCAAGGGAAGCGTGCAGAACGTCATTCCCTTGGAGGAGCACAGCGACGCAGGGGGCAAACCCGGGGCTTCCGGCCGGTCCTATAGCGCGCTGAAGCTCACCACTGCAGGCTATCGCCGGCCCAGCGGCAAGAACATCGACCGCGCCCCCGGGGCCAAAGAGACGGACGATTGGGGGGTTCGCCCCGACCCGGGGTTCGAGGTTCGGTTGAGCGAGCGCGAGATGCTGGCTTTGGTCGCTGCCCAGCAGGCCCGCGAAAGGGTGCTCCCCCCGGCCAGCGAATCCGGCGGCGAGGCCAAGGGCCCTCCCGCCAGCGGCGGCCCGGCGGACAACCGCGCCGCGGACAGCGCGGCCGCCGAAGACCCCGACTTTGCCGACCGCCAGCTTGAAAAAGCGCTCGAATACCTGCGTGCCCAGCTCGGCCGGGGCAAGTGATGCGCGTGCTTTCCATCGAGACGACCTGCGACGAGACCGCGGCGGCCGTGGTCAACGACCGCCTGGAAGTTCTGGCCTCGGTGGTGGCGTCGCAGGATGCCTTGCACCGGCGGTTTGGCGGGGTGGTGCCGGAGATCGCCTCGCGGGCCCACGTGGAACGCATCTTGCCGGTATTGGACGAAACGCTCCGCCGGGCCCATGTGGGCCTGGCCGACCTGGATGCCGTGGCCGTGGCCAACCGCCCCGGCCTGGCCGGCTCGCTGTTGGTGGGCCTGGCGGCAGCCAAGGCGCTGTGCGTGGCCACGGGGCTGCCCCTGGTGGCCATCAACCATCTCCAAGCCCATGTCTACGCCTGCCGTATCGCCAGCAAAGAGGAGGTCTTCCCCTGCGTGGGGCTGATCGTCAGCGGCGGCCACACGAGCCTTTACCGCTGCCTGGGGCCGACCGATTTCGAACTCCTCGGGGCCACCATCGACGACGCGGCCGGCGAAGCCTTCGACAAGGTGGCCGGGATGCTGGGCCTAGGCTATCCCGGGGGGCCGGCCATCCAACGGGCAGCCGAGAAGGGCAACCCCTCGGCCTACGCCCTGCCTCGGGCTTTGCTGAACGAGGCGCGCCTGGATTTCAGCTTCAGCGGGCTGAAAACTGCGGTGCGGTACATCATTGCCGGTCCTGGCCGGGTGCGGTTCGACCAAATCTGCGTGCCCCCCCAGCAGGTGGCCGACCTGGCCGCAAGCTTCCAGGAAGCGGTGGTCGATTGCCTGGTGGGCAAGAGCATGCAGGCGTTGGAACAGACGGGGTTGGGCACCCTGTGCGTCGGCGGGGGCGTGGCGGCCAATGCCCGGCTCCGCCACCGCCTGGCCGAGGAAGCCCAGCGCCGCGGCTTCCGCCTGTTCATCGCCCCCCTGGCCTTGTGCACCGATAACGCGGTGATGGGCGCCATCGCTATCGAACGGGTGAAAGCCGGCTTGTTCGAGCCGCTGGATATCGACGTTTTTCCCGCCGGCCGGGCCGAGGGGTAGCGCCGCAAGGGGGGGGCTTCGCGCCCACATCAACTTTTTCCCCATCTGCCGGGCCTGCGCAGCACGCTTCCAATGAGGCGCCGTTTTCGCGCCGGTTACCGAGTTTTTGCGCAGCGCTAACCGTTTT
>JBBIQF010000333.1:0-7222 GCA_037442445.1 Planctomycetaceae bacterium | reverse complement strand
TATAATGGGCCAAAAAGGGTCAAAATGTCCCGTTTTTGCACCTATTCGACGCCTCAATAATCGACGTAACTCCTTTGTATAGAAGGAGTAGCGTAAATGAGATATTGTATTGCTGCTATACCTTTGGGACGCGCAGAACAAGCTCACGGGGGTGGTCATCAACGTGGCATCGCCCGCCCAGGCGGATCAAGGGGGCAACCTGATTTCGGCCGACTTCTGGCACGATGTCCGCGAGGAGTTGGCCGCGCGGCACGGCCCGGCCGTGTTCGTCTTGCCGCAATGCGCCGCCGCGGGCGATATCTATCCCCAGGGGCTGTTCCGGCATCGGGCCGAGGCCCTCATGGCCCAGCGCAAGGGAATCCCCTGGAGGCGCGAAATCGCCCGCCGGATTGCCGACGGACTGGACCGCGCGTTGCCCATCGCCCGGGCGCACATCGACCCGAAACCCGTGTTCCGGCACACGGTCGCCCGGTTCGACCTGCCGGCCGTCGAGCCGTCGCTGGCCCCGTTCTACGCCTGCGACCCGGTAACTCCGGCCGAGATTCACGTGCTGCGCCTGGGGGAGGTGGCCGTTGTGACCACCCCCTTCGAGCTGTTCACCGATTACGGCATCCGCATCCAAGCCCGCAGCAAAGCGGTGGCGACCTTCGTGGTGCAACTGGCCTGCCAGCACAGCGGGTATTTGCCCACCGCCAGGGCGGTGCGGGGCGGCGGCTATAGCGCCGACCGCTACCTAGTGGGCCCCGAAGGAGGCCGGGTGCTGGTGGACCAATGCGTGGCCAGGATCAACGCCTTGTGGCCGTAAGGCACGAAGGGCCAATCTCGAAGGGCGAAGGCCGAATGTCCGCTTTTTCAGCGTGGTGTGGCGTAGAAGTTACGGCCAGGTGATGACGGTGCCGCACGTCAGGCGCACTTCGATGCGGATTTGCCAGAATCCGACCCCTAAGGCGCCTACCGCCCATTGCTCGCCTGGGCCGGCTCGGGCGACCTCGACCCAAGGCGCTTCGGGCGTTTCGGCGGGGCGTTTCAGAAGGCGGAAGGAGGCGATCCGGGAGCGGTCGTCCGGCTCCAGTCGCGGCGCCCAGCGCACCTGCTCGCCGCCCCATGCCAGTTCGCCGGGCCCCAACGGCACCCACCGGCCATCGAAGTTTCGGCGTTCCTCCAGGACCCCGACCACGCGGGGCAACGCTGGGGTTTCTGTGCCGGCACGCGGAGCCTCCCGACCGGGCTGGCCTGGGCCCGGCGCGCCGTGGCCAGGGGCCACTTGCGGCGTCTCGCGGTACGGCTTGCCGGCCCGGTACAGTTCCAGCCGCACTTGCATCGCCCGTTTCTCGGCATCGGTGATTCCCCGGTCGCCCTTTTGGACCATGGCGATGGCCTCTTCTTGCGTTCGCACCGCCTCGGCGAAGTTGCCGGCCTCGGCGTGCGCGGCGGCAAGGACTTCGAGGTGCGCGGGTTTGCGGCTCAGCGCCACGGCCTCCCGGGCGTCCGCAAGCGCCAGGCGCGCATCGCGGTATCTGGCCTCCGGGCAGGTGGCGCGGAGCCAGGCCCGACGCATCCACCCGAGATCCATCAAGGGGTCTGCCCGCACCGCTCGGTTGTAATCGGCCAGGGCCCGGTCATATTGGCCGTAAATGTGGTAGGCATGCCCGCGATGGGCGTAGTCGAGACCTAACCGGAAGTCGAGTGCAATCAACTCCACGAAATCGGCCACAGCCTGCCGCAGATTTCCCTTCTTGAACGATTCAAGCCCGTGCCACAGCGCGGTCCATTCGGCGTCGGGATCGAGCCGTGCCGCCTGCTGGAAGTCTGCCTGGGCCTGTTCCACGCGGCCGCTTTTCGCCCGGGCCAGGCCGCGGGCCCAAAGCGCGCTTGCGCACGCGGGGTCGAGGCGGAGGGCCTCGTCGAGTTCGGCCACCGCCTGCGCGAGGTCCCAACCAGGGTCGGCGTAGCGCAGGCGCTGGCACCATCGCTGGCCGTAGGTCGCGGCCAAAGCGCTGCGGGCCTCGGGGTAATCCGGTTTACGCCGGAGGGCCTCCTTGAGCGACGCGAGTGCTGCCTCGTAGCCGGGCCAGCCCGACATCTCGATCGTCCCCCGAACATAGAACGCCCGGGCCGATTGGGGATCGAGGCGGAGCGCTGCGTCGCAATCGGCCAGCGCACTCGGTATGCTGGCGATGCCTTTGGTCTTCGCCCACGCCTCGGCGCGGCGAAGATACAATTCCGGGTCCCGGGGGTTGCGCTGGATCGCCTCGGTCAACTCCTGGACCAGCTTCGAAGCTTGGGCACGCTGGTCGGCTTCTCGCTGGGCAGCCCCCGATTTCCATCGCGCGCGAGACTGCTGCTGGCTGACTTGGGACTGGACGTATTGGCGGTCTTCCACCGAAAGTTGCTCCAGCAGCACAACCAGGCAGGTGCCATCGGCCTTTTTAAGGGTGGCGCTGGGGCCGGTGGCACCGAGGAAGACGCCTCGGGCCAGTTCGTGGCCCTCGCGGTCTTTCCACACGCGGAACTGAAGCATGCGCAGTGCTTCGGCGGCACGGTCCCGCACGGAAAGCTGCGGGTCGTCCAGCGCCATCCGCAGGGCGTCGCCTGCGCGCAAGTCGCCGATCTGGCCCAGGGAATACGCCGCGGCGTAGCGGACCCTCCAGTCCGGATCACCAAGCGCTGCGATCAAGGGCTCGACAGCCCGCGCGACCTTCAACTGCCCGAGGGCGGTGGCCGACGCTTGCCGAGTGTGCCAGCGCGGCGATTTCAGCCCACCGAGCAAGGCGTCGATGACCGGGGAATCGGCCTGTCCAATCGCGCCCAGCGCGTACGCAAACGCTCCGTTGTCCGATTTCTTCAGCGCGGCGACCAGCGGATCAACGGCCCGCGGATCTTTCAACAAGCCGAGGGCGAAGGCGGCCGAGGAGCGCACCGACGGGTGCGGGCTTTCAATCGCGGCGATCAGCGGCTCGACCGCGGCGGGATCCTTCAGATTCCCCAGCGCCTTGGCCGCCCTACTCGCCGTAAGGGCGTCGCCAGCCTTCAATAGCGCAATCAGCGGCTTGGTTGCCCGGCGGTCGCCTGTGGCCCCCAACGCTTCGATGGCACTGGCGCGGACCCAAGCATCGGGATCGTCCAGCGCGACAAGCAATGCCGGAACGGCGGGAGCCGCCTGTTGGCGGAGTCTTTGCAATTGGTAAATGGCCTCGGCCCGCTCCCTCGGACTGGCCGAGCGCATCCTCGCGATCTGCTCGCGGACCTCCGCGGGAGCATCGCTGGCGACCGTCTCCGCGCCGAGCTTGGGCTGCGCAAATAGCGCTGCGGGCACCAAGAGACCCAAAACAAGGCCCAGCACACACGGCGTTTTCAAGGTTCCCACGGCTGCCTCCCCGGCCGGCTCGATACGGCCGGCCACAGGCCTTCCGCGACCGCTTCGTGCTATCGGCTCTTCCGGTCTTGCATGCGAGCGCCGCACAGCCCCCAGCCACGCCACCAAAAACGATTATACCGCGCGCAATGGCGCGTAGAACCCCCCGGAGGCGTAACTCTCGGTAAAAATTAGCCGCTTGCGAAGTCCAAAGCGTAGAGCGTGGCTCGATCCAGGCGGAACCGCAGGCAGACGGGCTGGCCGGCAGGCCCCAGGTCGTCCCCGCTTTTCCAGCGGACCGGGGTGCGGAACTGGTCGCCGACGATGGGCACGGCGTCGTCGAACGATCGGCCCGGCAGGAACTGGCCGTCGCGCCGCGTGACGGCCACCAGCACGCTGCCGGCCCTGCGGGTCACGCAATTGATCCGGAGTTTTTGCCCGGGCGGAAAGAAGCTGACGGTGCTGAACTCGCCGGTTTCCTCGGCGGCGATGCCCGCCAGGCGCCCCTTGGGCCACACCGCATAGCCCGGCCGATAGCTCCACGCGCCCCGCGGATACTTGTGCGGAAAGGCATGCCCGGTGTACGGGAGCACGAAATCGCCCGAGGGCAATTCGAGCAGATTGGGATGCCAGAAGATCGAGCCGCCGTCGAACTGGCCGAAGGGCCCGGTTTCCATCAGCCCCTGGCCGATCCACTGCCACACGCGGCCATCGTGGCTGGCGGCGGCGGCCAGGCGCGTGGCATCCACCGTCGTATCCCAGACGGTCGGGAACAACAGGTGTTGGTCCGGGGCGCCGGGGACCGTGGTGTATCCATTGGTGTAAAGCAGGGCCGAAGGGCCCCACTCCGGCCGCGGCACCAAGATCACCTGCGACACCGGAAAATCGCCAAACCGGTCGCTTTCGGTGTATCCAATGGACCGGCGCCCGGAGCCCCGCGCCTCGCCGAGCCAGGACATATTTAGCGGATCCTCGGGCGCCCGCGGCGACCGGGGGCCGACGAAGTAGTTGCGGGTGAAAATCATGTATTTCCCGCGTGCCGCACAATAGCCGCCCACCACTTGCGTGTCGGTATGCTCGACGGTAAACGGCTCTTCCAGGCGGGTCCACTTCAGGCCGTCGGGCGACACGTAGCCGACCAATGCCGAAACCCATCCCGCGTCGCGCCGCAGGGCGCGGTGCTCCCATCGGCCGGGATGTTTCGCGATGAAGCGGCGGAACTCGGCCATGCTGATCTGGGCGTCGGAACACCCCTTGTACCGGTCCGCCGCCGGGGCCTGCGGGTCGATGAACACCGACGACGGTGCCAGAGGCAACAGGTTGTTCCGCGTGTTTCCGGCGTATGGCACCAAGCCCAACTCGGGCCGCTTCCAGGTCTTACCATCGTCCGATTCCAGATAGCACGCCCAGCGGCGCCCCTCGGCATCCTGGCAACTGCCCCATGCCCGGAACCGGCCCCCGTCGTGGAGGATCACGGCCAGGCTCAGCCCCATGGCCTCCCAGGGGCGCTCGGCCAGGGTGATGGGCCCCAGGCGGTTCGGCGTTTCCACGACCAGGCGGATGCCCCGGGGCGTGTCGTCGGACCGGCGAAAATGGGCATCCCACGGCCCGAGCTTCGCCCCGCTGGCCGATACCCCCCGGCCCTGGGCATCGACCCATGCGTATCCCCCCGGCCGCACGTAATACCAGGTGGTGAACACCATGCGGTGGCCGGCCAGCTCATACGGCTCGCCGGTCCAGCGGTCGCGGGGAACCGCGTCGAACGAAACTTCCGCATCGGCTGCCGCCGCAGGCGACCCGCGGGGCACAAGACCGGTCATCCCGCCTGCCGCAAGGGCGCCAAGAAACATTCGCCGGTTCATGACTTCTGTCCTGCGTCTTCGAGCGTATTGCAAAACGCGTCTTCGGGCGTTCACATCCCCTACTCTGCCGTCCGCACGGCCGCAATCCGCACCTATTGCACGTAAGGCGGGCTTCGCAGCCTCTGTGCGCGTGCAGCGTATCGCTTGGCCGCGGCCCCCGTTGGCCAGCGGGTCGCGGAGCGTCTTCGGGGCAATGGGCATGGCGTAGGAGGCCACCACCGGGCCACGCCACAAGGTCCCGCCGATCTCCCCTTTGCCGCGGCCGGCAAATTGGGTCGGGCTATAGCCGAAATCCTGGCACACGGTCTTCAGGGCCTTGGGCACCGGGCGGTTGTTGAAACCCTCCCAGCCGGGGTCGGTATCGAAGTGCTCGCTCTTGAGCAAACCCAGCGGCTCCGCGCCCGAAGAAGCGCTCGCGCAAAGGGCCACGAGCACGCACAGCGCTTGTCCTGCCGTTTTGGTAAAGGCGGATGAGCGGCGGGGGCTGCTATGGGGCCGGTCTTGATACATGGCGTGGTCTGCCGGGCAAAGCGGTTGGGCAATACTTACCGTGCTTAGGCAAAACGCTTACCGTCCCCCAGGGCCGGAGGACTTGGTCGGAGTGGCGAACTCATAGGCTCCGATATCGACCTGCCGGCCTTGCGGCCGAGGATTGCCCTCGAAATCGCTGGCCGGCGCCCGCTCGGCGGTCCCCGCGTCGATAGCCGGCGAGTCGGGCCGGAGCCGAAAATCGAAACCCTCGGCATCGACGAATCGCGGATCGGCCTGGCGATTGTCCTGCGCCCGATACGCCCCCGCCTCGGCCGATAGCAGGTTCTCCCCCGGCGGGTAGAACAGGTTGTCCCGTACGGTGTGGTTGCGCCCGCCCTGCGTGTAGAACATGATCGCGTTGGGCCGGGCGTTCTTGTAGAAGATGTTGTTCTGCACCACGCAATTCTCGACACCATCCTGCCAGAGCACGATCCCCGAAGCGTTCTTTTGGAACGCCAGCGTGTTGTTGGAGATCAACCAGTTGCGGGCTTCGGCGTATTCCGGGCCGGCCATCGAGTCGGGCTTGTAATCGTACGCCGCGACCTGGATGCCGTAGGCCAGGTTCGCGTAGATCAAATTGTTGGTGATGCTAAACGCGCTTCCGGTGGCATAGATGCCGTGGAGCAGGTTGCGCCGGGCCTTGGGGTTCGTCCCATTGCGGGCGATGATATTGCGGTCGATGCGCACCCGGTTGCCGTTGCCCAACAGGCCCTGGTTCCAGTTGTCGTGGATGTGGCACTTGTGGATCACCACGTCGTGGGCGTTGTAGAACTTGATCCCGTCCCAGCCATACCGGATTTCCAGCCCCTCGATCACGATCCATCCGATCGGGTGCCGATAGCCCTCCCGGGCCTGAAGCAGCACGCCGTGGCCGGGCGGCTCCTGCCCTTCCTGGCCGGGCTGGATTACCGGGCGCTGGCCCGGCGCGCTGGCCAGGACGATGGGGTGGCCCTCGTCGCCGGAGAATCGCAGCACCACCGACTCGCGATACACGCCGCCCTGCACCAGGATGGTATCCCCGGCGCGGGCCAGGTCCGCCGCCTTCTGGATCGTGCGAAGCGGCTCGGACGGCGTGCCCGCATGGGCGTCGTCGCCCGTGGTGGCCACGTGAAAGGTCCGCGCGTAGCCGGCTTGGGCCAGGCACACCATCGCCACGGCCAATGCCCAGGCCGGCACCGCAAATCGGCTTCGCTTGGATCGCGGCATGGTGCATTCTCCGCGCACAGGACTTGCCCGCCTTCGGGCCATGGGTACCTGCCGCCCCGAGGCTCCTCCGCAAGATCATAGCCAGAACCATCAAGCGCCGGTAGCGCCCGCCCGGTGGTGTGTGGAGGGACGCGCTCCGTCGCGTCCGGCGTGTTTACGGCCCCATGCCCGGCCACGACAGAGCGTGGCCCTCCAATGGCGCATGGTCCTCCCTGGAGGGACGCGCTCCGTCGCGTCCGGCGTGTTTACGGCCCCATGCCCGGCCACG
>JBBIQF010000332.1:5079-7224 GCA_037442445.1 Planctomycetaceae bacterium | reverse complement strand
TGCAACCCGAAGCGGCAAAAAGATTTAACGCCAATCAACAGTGCCATTCGTCCCAGTGACCAAGCCGACACGTCCGATGCGTGCTTTCCACGCACAGCAGGCCCCCTACTGTGATTCGGCGGGTTCGCTGCCGGTGGCAGGCTCGGAAGAGTATTCTGCCAAGGCGGCGTCGGCCGCGGCGGGCGTCAGTTCCACGGGCAGAGGCTGCCCGGCCTGCTTCGCTGAGCCACCCTCGTAGGACTTCGGCAGGGCCGAGGCTGTCGAATCCGGTGCCTCGTCCGAACCGGGGTTTTTCGTCGCGTTGGGAGTGCCCTCCGGCACCGGCTTCGGCTCGCGCTTGGGGGTTTTGGGAGGCGCCGCCGGCTCGGCAGGGCTGGCAGCGGCATTGCTTCCCCAGCCGGTGTAGGTTCCGTATTGCCCTTCGTATCCGTACTCGCGGGCAAAGAGGGCGTCGGTGGCCTGTGGCGCCGGCCCGGCACTCGTAATCGAACCGCTCGGCACCGTGACTGGCTGCGGGCCCGGAAGCGCTATGAAGTCAGCCGCCGGCGGGACACGAGCTTCGGGGGCGGGGGCCGCAGGCCCGGCCAGGCCCGGTGTCGAAGGTTCTTCCAGGGCCACAAGGGCCAAGGCCCGGAGGTCCTCGACCTTCAGTTGGAACGTCAGCACCGAATGCAACCCCGGTTGCCCGGCGATCATCTCGGTTGCCCGGACGGCCAGGGTGAGGGTTCCTGCCGGGAACGATTCGGGCGGCGTCCAGCGGAGCTGCCCAGTCTGGGGATCAATCTCCATGCCGGGGGGTGCGGGCGGTTCGAGGCTGTACTGGATCTCGGCCAAGCCGTCCGGGTCGTGCGCGCGGACTTGCATGGTCCAGGCAAGGCCCAGAATCGCCACAGGTGGCTCCATGGGCTCAAACCGCGGGGCATCGTCCACCGGAGCCACCCGGATGGTGACCCGCACCGGGGAGCTGGTTGCCGTGACCGGCTCGGCCGTGGGGTCGTCGTCGCTGATCGTAAACTCGAAGAAGTCCTCGCCGAAAAAGTCCGGTAAAGGCCGGTATAGGGCCTCGCCCGTCTGGGCATCGAGCGCCAGTTGCCCATGCTCCGGCCCGCGGACAATGGCAAATCGCAAGGTCTGCGACACTTCCGGATCGCCATCGTCGCCGGATAGCGTAAAAGCCAGCGTTTCGTCTTCGGCGAGGGCCAAGTCTTGGGGCTGGCCCACCGGAGGCCGATTCTGGAGAAACACGGTGATGGGCACGGTCACGGCCGCGCTGGTCTTGGCCGGGCCGCCGGCCTGATCGTCATCGGTCACGGTAACCACGAGGCGGTCCGGGCCGAGGTACCCTGGCTGCGGGGTGTAGGTGATCGCCCCGGTGGCCGGCTCGAACGCCGTGATCTGCCCGTGCAAAGGCGGCACGGTGATGGCAAAGGTTAGTTGCTGAGCGACCTCGGGATCGCCATCTTCGGCCGCCAGCACGAGCGACCACGTGGCCGGCTCGTTCAGCGCAATACGCAGCGGTCCCTGGGTGATGCGGGGCGGGTCGTTGACCGCCGTAACTTGAATGGTAACCACCGCGGGATTGGAGATCTTGGCCGGCTCGCCTTCCGTATCGTCGTCGGTGACCGTGAAGCTGAATGCGTCCAGGCCGTTGAAGTTGGCCTGGGGGCGGTAGCGCACGGTGCCCGTAAAGGGGTTGAAGTCGGTCAGCACCCCGTGCTGGGGCCGAACGTCCAGGGCGAAGGTGAGCGACTGGTTGGCTTCGGGATCGCCGTCGTCGCCGGCCAGCGTGATCAAGAGCGAACCATCCTCCTCCACCGAAACCGTTTGGTCGAAAGCCAAGGGGGGCGTATTGACTTTGACGACCTGGATGGTGACCACAGCCGGATCGCTGGTCTTGGCCGGCTCGCCGGCTGTGTCGTCGTCGGTCACCGTGAAGCTGAAGGAGTCGACGCCGCTAAAGCCCGCCTCGGGTTCGTACAAGAGCTGGCCGGTCGCCTCGCTGAAGCTGTGCAGGGTTCCGTGGCTTGGGCCGGCGACCAGGGCATAGCGGAGCTGTTGCTGGTGCTCGGGGTCGCCATCGTCGCCCGAAAGCTGGATGAGGACGGTGCGGTTTTGGGGGGTGGTGACGGTTTGGGGGTATGCGAT
>JBBIQF010000332.1:4672-5069 GCA_037442445.1 Planctomycetaceae bacterium | reverse complement strand
CCCCCGCCCCCCCGCCGGCCGGCCCCTCTGCGATGGCGCATGCGTTGAACTCCGCAACATCGATCACGAAGGCATGCTCCGCGGTGTTGCCGGCCAGGTCGCGGACTTCCACGCGGACCTGCTGGGCCGGCGCCTGGCCATCCGAAGGTGTCCAGCGGATCTGGCCCGTGGCCGCGTCGATGGTCATCCCCGCGGGCGACGCCAGGAGGCGATACTCCACAGGCCGGCCGGCCTGCTCGTCGTCGCTTTGCACATCGTAGAGGTAAAGCTGCCCCTCGGCCGCGGCGCCAGGCGGTGCCGAGGTGATGGCCGGCGCCACGCTATCCACCACAATCGGGATCGCGGCCGAGATCTCACTGGCCAGATCCACCGTGGTGTGATAATTGCCCACATCCAC
>JBBIQF010000332.1:0-4662 GCA_037442445.1 Planctomycetaceae bacterium | reverse complement strand
GGGCGATTGCGCAGGGTCTGCCTGGCGGTGATGGCGTGGGTGCCGTCGGCCAGGTCAAGCGTGCCATCGGTCAACACCACCACGGCCCCGGCGGTGCTGGCGGTGGCTCGGCCGATGACCTGCCCGTCGGCCAGCAACTCCACTTCGGCGCCGGCCACCACGCCCAGCACCCGGAACGCAAGCGTCTTGCCCGGCGTGTTGTCCAGCCGCGTTACGCCATCGCTACTGCTGGCGCCTGTATCGCTGCTGGACAGGAGCTGAATGCCGCTGGGAGCCGCCGGCCGAATGTACAGCGGCACGTACTGGTAATCGGCCGGCCCGCCGGCATAGGCCTGGGCGCTCAAGAGAATGGGATACACCCCCGCGATGCCCCCGCTCGGTGTGATGGTGACGCTTGCCCCGCTGGTGCTCACCGCCAGGTTCGGGTTCGGCAAGTTGGCCGCTGCGCCGAACACGATGGGATCGCCCTCCACGTCCACACCTACCAGCGTTACCGTGACCGGCGTGTTGGCCGTGGTCTGGATGGCCGCGACCGGCTGCCCGTCCTGCATCACGGATTGGAGGAAAGGATTGCTATTGCTGTAAAGCCCCGTATCGGGCACCACGGTAACGTGGAACGTTTGCGACACCTCGGTCTGTCCGTCGCTGACGTACACGGTGATGTCGGCCTCGCCCGAGGCCCCCTCGGGGGCCACCAGGCGCAGCACCCGGTTCTGCGTGTCGGAGAACACCGATACGCGGGTCATGACCACATCGTGGACCGGCCGGTCGCCGCTGCCGGTCGGCACGTTTTCGATCGCCTCGCGGATGGCATCCCCCTCGGTCAAAAAGCCGAACACCGAGTGGTTGAAATCCAGCCACCGCGTAGGCCCCGAAGTGATGAAAAACTGCGAGTCGTTGGTGTCGTCGCTGCTCTTGGCCATCGACAGCACACCCGCGCTGGTGTGCTGCAACAAGACGTGGAACTCGTCGTCGAACCGCATTCCGGACCCGCCCGAGCCCGTGCCCGTCGGATCGCCCCCCTGGATCATGAAATCCTTGATCACCCGGTGGAAGATCACGCCGTCGTAGAAGCCTTGCGCGGCCAACTGGACGATGCGATGCACCGTATTGGGCACAAGGTCCTCGAATAGCTCGAACACCATGTCCCCGGCGATGCCGTCGGCCTCATCTTGCACCGAAATCCGCAAACTGGGGTTGCCCTCGGGGATGACGGCCGAGAGCTGGCCGGTGTTGTTGGCCACCTCGACGCGGAAGCTCAACTGCGGCGAATCGCTGTCGAACCCGTCCAGGGCCACGTGCAGCGGGGCACCGGCCAGGACGGTCAGGTCCGCGATGGGCGCCAGAGTGGGGGCGGCCAGCACCTGCCGGGGCTCCAACCGCTCGAACACCGGATGGCGTAGCCAGCGCCGCGGCCGGCCGGCCCGCTCCCTTCGGGCGATAGCTGGCCGTTGTCGCCAAGTTCGCAACCTGCGTGTAGCCATGCCTCTTCGTTCCCGATGCGACTAGCCGATGTGCAAAGCCCGCCGGACACGCCCGATGCGCCCGGCGAAGCGTCCCCACGCCTTGCGGTCCGGGAGGTTGCTTCTGCTTTGAAAAGCGGCGGCCCTGCCTTCGCACTCCACAACCTTGGGCGGTCAGCCAAGGCGGGATGCCAACCTGCGGCAGCTTGCCCCCGGCCGCCCAACGTTTCCCCCAAGGCCGTGGGGCACAATCTCTATGATGATTCGAGGCCCGCAATCTGTCACTTAGTCGCCTGGGCGCCTGCGAAAGTTCCGTAGGCGACCTGGGCGATTATGCCGGCCGGGCCGGTTTTGACGAAAAGTTCCAGCCGGAATCGGCGGGGCAAGACCCCCCATCAGGCGGAATGCGGTGTTTCAGGCTGTGCACACACGCGGCCGGAGGGGATGGTAAATGTCGAAAATCAAATGCCGAATGACGAATGACCAATCCCAATGACCAAATCCCAAATCGCAATGACCAAAGCACCAATGACCAAGCGTCCCGAGAACGAGCTACCGGGTGGTAGCAGGAAGCACCGAGCAGGGAGCACGGAGGTCCCAAGAACGAGCTACCGGGGTTATCCGGGCGGGAAAAGCGATGCCCAAGCAGCTCGCCCGTGGTCGTTGGTCATTGGGATTTGAGATTTGAAATTGGAGATTTGGGATTTGGGATTTGAGATTTGGTCATTGGTGCTTGGTCATTCGACATTCGTCATTTGACTTTCGACATTCGTCATTCCCCGGGCTCCGCGTGCGTGCCAAGCACGCACCCTACTTCGCCTGTCGCTGGTGGCTTGTGCTTGCCGACAATTAATCCGGCGGCAGGGGGGTCGGTGGCCGGGGCCGCCATCTCCGCCCTTGGAACACCGGGCGGGCGCACAGCTCGGCATGAAGCGCCCGAACCCGCCGCTCGACCTCGTCCACAAGCTGCTTGTCGTCCAGGCGGGCCACCTCATCGGGGCTCAAAGGGGGCCCATAGCAAACGTGCACCGGCCCGAACCGCGGCAGCCAGGCCCACCGCGGCCAGGCATCCCAGGCGCCTTCGATGGCCACGGGGACGATCCAGGCTCGGCTCCGCCGCGCCAGGACGGCGAACCCGGGCTGGAAGGGGGCGATGGCCCCGTCCCAACTCCGCGAGCCTTCCGGGAAGATCAGCGTGGCCTCGCCCCGCCGCACCCGGCGCAGCGCCTCGCGCAGCCCCGCAAGCGGCGAGCCTTCCTGGTCCAGGGGAATGGCGTCCAGCGAGCGGATGAGCATGGCGAACGGCTTCCACCGGTAAAGCGTCTTGCGCGCCAAGAAGTTGAGCCGCCGCGGCACCCCCGCACCGATAAGCGGCGGGTCCAGTGTGCTTTGGTGGTTGGCCGCCAAAATGACGCCGCCCGCTTGCGGGATGTTCTCCACGCCGGTGTAGCGGACGCGGAAGAAGGCGGCCGCGGCCAGGCGGACCACCACCCGGGCCGCATTGTACCACCACACCATCCAGCGAGGCCGATCGCTCATGAGAATCCCGTGACGGTGCCCGATATTGCCCGCCGCCAGGCCGCCCGGCCGCTGTCGCCGAGAAGCGGCCCGGCAGCGGCACCTCTCTCAAGCCGGCTGCAACAGCCCCAGGCGCCGCTTGCACTCGTCCAGGATATCGGCCGTGCGCGTGGCACCCACCCGGGTAGCGCCCGCTGCCCGGGCCTCCAAAAGCGCATCCAGGCTGCGGATGCCGCCAGCGGCCTTGATCTGCACATGCGGCGGGCAATGGCGGCGCATGAGCCGCAGGTCCTCGAGCGTGGAACCCCCGGTGCCGAAACCCGTGGAGGTCTTCACCCAGTCGGCCCGCAGGCGCCCACATATCTCGCACAGCCGGATTTTCTGCTCCTCGGCCAGATAGCAGTTCTCGAAGATCACCTTCACCTTGGCCCCCAGGCGATGGGCCGACGTAGTCACGACCTCGATCTCCTCCGAGACGTAATCCCAGTCGCCACTCAAGACCTTGCCGATGTTGACCACCATATCGAGTTCCCGGGCACCGTCAGCCAGGGCCGTTTGGGCCTCGGCCAGTTTGGCCGCCGTCGCCTGGCTGCCGTGCGGGAAGCCGATCACCGTCCCTGGGGCCACGGTGCTGCCAGAAAGAATCTCCGCACACCGCCGCACGAAATACGGCTTGATGCAGACCGATGCCACGTCGTACCGCAGGGCCAGCCGGCAACCTTCCTCCAACTCCCGGTCCGTGAGCGTGGGCACCAGGAGCGAATGGTCGATCATCTTGGCGATCTCAGGATACGTGTAATCCATCGTGCTCTCCGGGAACGGTCTAAACGACGGCATCGTACTCGACCGCCTCGTTGCTGGCGGCACGGGCCAGGACTCGGCGTCAGTTCAGGCTGGGGTAAACGACCTTGCCGGCCGCCTGGTCGCGGGTGTTTTCGTAAGCCCCGAAGAACTCCGAGTTGCAATCCAGCCACAACGTAAAGCGGTGGAAGTCCTCGTCCGAGAGTTTCACGCCGTAGTGTTCCGGCCCCAGGTAGCGGAGCAGGGGCGCCGCCCGGGCGCCGAACTGGCCGGGTACGGTCCGGCTGCCACCGTGCATCCCGGTGTTGATCGAGCCATTGGTGACATGGAAGTAAAAGCCGTACTTGCCGGCCAGATGGGTGTACGAGCGGGTCCAGCCGTACGGGCCTTCGACCACGCCGCGCAGGTCCAGGGCCTTTTTCTCCTGGTGGCATTGGACGCAGTTGCGGTCCAGGGCGGGCTGCACCAGGCGGACGAAACTGAAGGGGTTCGAGCCTTCCAGATCGGGGGCGATTTTCGAGGGGGCGCGGCGCAGGGCCAGGGGCAGCACCTGGGGCTGGGCCGGCGGCCGATGCTTGCGTTCGTGGCACCCCTGGCACACCAGGCGTTCGCCGGGATGGACGTAGGTGCCGGAGCGCATCGACTGGATGGCCATGCCGCGGCTGTCCAGGGCCTGGAAGTAGATTTCGCGCCCCACCGGGGCCTCGAAAAAGGCGCTGCCGTCGGGCTCGACCGGCACCGTGCCCAGCACGGCGCGGGCGTTGGTTTGCTCGGCCACGCCGATCCGCGGCTGGTTGGGCGGCGGCGTGGTCTTGGGCAGCACCTGGATCACGCGCAACGCAGTCACTTTAGCCTTGGGCCAGGTGAAATCGCTATCATA
>JBBIQF010000331.1:0-7225 GCA_037442445.1 Planctomycetaceae bacterium | reverse complement strand
CTTGCGCGACAACCAGGCCGCCACCAGGAACAGGCCCGGGATGAGCAGGAAATCGACCAGGCCCGACTCGCCGATAAAGCTCAGGTATCCCTCAAGGGTGGTGGCGCGGACCATGTCCTTGATGCGCCCGGAGGGGCCCTGCATGGCCATAAAGAACGCGAACATGATCCCCAGCATGGTGAGCGCTTTGAACGCCTCGTCCGTGCCGCGGCGGTAGTACAGGTCGTCGGTCCGCTTGCGCGGGGCCACCAGGTCGGCCCCCAGTGGCCGGAGATTGAAGGCCATGTTGTCGTGCGGGCAGGTCTTGAAGCACTCCAGGCACAAGCCGCAATAGGTATTGCGGTTCATGTCGAAGGGCAATTCCATCCACGGGCAGCCATAGCCCTGGTCATTGCCCACCACGCAGGTCTTGGGCGTATGCTTCTTGCAGATTTCGGGGTCTTTGACCCGCACCTCGCACGCCGAAAAGTTGGCGTACAGCCCCTGGAACCCGCTCACAGGGCAGAACGACAGGCAGAAGGCCCGCTTGCCGTAAATGAGCGCCACGATGACCGCCGAGAGAATCACCACTCCCAGCAAGAAGAAGGTGGCCAGCGGCCGGACCGTGAAGAACCCGGAAAACCAGGTGGCCACCCAAAACAACAGCACGAAGGGCCAGAGGTTGCGCATCCAGTTGGGCAGCCGCTTGTTGAGGCCCCAGGACTTCTGCCGCCCCACGTCCACCAGTTTCCCGCGTTGGATCCAGTCGCCGATCAGCGGGAAGGGGCACACCATGCACCACAGCCGGCCGATCAGGGGGACCATGAACATCATCAACAGGACCCACCACAGGATCCAGACGATCATGATTCCGAAGTTGTAGTTTCCCGGCCCGAAGCCGCCCACAATGGCCGCCAGAATGATGATCGTGAAGATGAACAGGTTCACCACGATGGGGATGAGCGGGAACCAGCGGCTCTTGAACAGAGCCCGGATAGGCCGGAACCGCGTCAGCTCGAACCGCCACCCCAGCGGGATGAGGCCGAAGAGTTTATCCTGTGGCGGACCAGGCCCGCGGAGGGCCACCAATAGCGAGCCCAGCCCCATCAGCCCCACCAGCCCGATGCCGCCGTAATACCGCCAGTTGGGTTCGACCACCAGATACCCGATCATGTAGGGGTGGAACTCGCCGCAGGTCACGGCGCAGCGGAACGGGTAGCGGCCGGTCTTGTCGGCCACGAACTTCAGCGTCCCCTCCTGGCCGGGCGACGCCGTGGTCTGAAGCTCGTACCCGTCCAGGTACAGGCCGTGCCGCACATCCTCGCTGATCAGGCGGATCTGGACGACCTCGCCCTTCTGGACGCGGACGATGTTGGGCTCGTAGGCGAACCGGCGGGCCCGAGCCTCGATCACCCGTTCGGCGTCGGCCCCCACCGCCGCAAGCAGCACAACGTACACAGGCAAGATGTTCATATCGCGATCTCCGGGTCAATCGGAGGAGGTGTTCAAGATCGCCATCAGGTCCTGGCGAGCTCTTCGGGCTGCCACGCATTGGCCACGTACATGCGGCGGATGCGGTTCTGCCGGTCGATGAGGAAGGTGATCACCGAGTGCCGGATGTTGCCGTCCGCCTCGCGCTCGGCGATGATCTGGTAGTCTTGGCACACCGCGGCGATCTCGCCGGGCGTCCCGGTGAGGAAATGCCAGTTGCGGAAATCGGCCCCGTACAGCTCCCCGTATTTCTTGAGCGCCCCGGGGGTGTCCGCCTGCGGATCCAGGGTCACCAACAGCAGCACGGTTTCGCGGTTGAGTTTTTCGCCCAGCGCCTCCTGGAGGCGGCGGAAGTGCCGGGTGGTCATCGGGCAGGCCCGGGCGTTGGTGCACCGCACGTAAAAGAAGCTGAGGATCTTGGCCCGGCCCGGAAAATCGGAAAGCCGCACCGTGCGCTGGTCCTGGTCCACCAGCGCGAAGTCGCGGGCCTGCTCCAGGACCGGGGGCCGCGCCTGCCCCCCGTGCTCGGCGCGGAGATACCACCACGCGGCCGGTATGCCGCAGAGCATCGCGGCCAGAAAGCCGAAGCGGAACCACATCGCTGCACCTCTTTTCGCGGTCCTAGGGGCTGCTCGGTTCGATGCGCAAATCGACCCATTCGGAGATCGACTTGCGCCCGCCGCGGTCGCCCTGCCGGCCGTTCCACACCGCAAAGGCGATGCGATACGTGTTGCCGGGGACCAGGGGGCGGGCATATTCGGCGTTGGCGCTCGAAAGCGGCCGGCGGAATACCACATGCCATGTCCCGTCGCGCCACACGCCCCGGCCCTCGACCTCCTGGAGCGGGCTGGGAGTCACGGTACCGACGCGTTCGGCCAGGAGTTCGGCCACCGCCGACGCCGGCTTCTCCTGCGAGACGGGGAACAGTTCCTGCTCCTCGAACGGGTAATAGAAGTCGCTGTACGCTTCGCTCCGCGGAGGGCGTTTTTCCCAGTACTCGCGGTCGCGGCTGGCTTTCCAATGCCAGAGGTTGGCCCGGCCCATGAAGCCCATCATGATCGTCGAGGGCTCCACCTGGTCGCCCAGCGGGAACATCACGGCCGCGGCGTCGGAGAACTGGTTCACCCCCACCTGCCGGTCCTCGCTTTCGTCCTTCCAGCTCAGATACACGAACAGCTCCTTGCCGTTGTGGAAGGCCTTCACCCGCAGGGGCGATACGAGGCTGCGGGCCCAGGGGAGCACCGCCACCTGGTACATGAGTTCCACCTCCGTGCCGGGCAGCGCATCCCAGGGGGAGAGCGAAACGCCGCTGGCCAGTTGGATATCGGCATCCACGAATGGGGCCGGCAGCACCGCCGTTTCCGGGGAAGTGATAGCCACCGGCGTGCCGCGGGAATGCCGCACGCCGAAATACGCCAGCGCGCTGAAGGCGCCGACCAAGGCCGCGATACTCAGGTACACGGTCGTCTTCATGTGCAGACCCCCAACAGCCGCCGTTGTTCGTTTTCGAGAAACTCCAAGAGATCGCCCGCCGCCTGGCGGTAGAACGCGTTTTCGCTCTGCTCCAGCACGGCCCGGCCGATGGCGCGCCCCGCGGGGAGCAGGTGATCGGCCAGGAACTTCTGCTGCATCTGCTGGCAGATGCGGGCCTTGCGCCGGCCGCCCCGCGGCCCCGACGCCCGCATCTCCTTGAAGACCAGGTAGTGCATGAACTCCAGTTCGCAAGGCAGGGCATCGGGCCGCTCCTGCTGCGGTTCCACCCCGGCGGCCCGGTAGAAGCCCATGATATCGGCCAGCGCCCGGGCCTTTTCGAACTCGTTGGCCGACGTGTGCTCCGCGCCGAACAGCCAGATGCCCTGCGCGCGAAACAGCCGATCGTATTCCTCGGGGAGGGCCTGCTTTTCCTCGTCGGCCAGCACGCCCCCGAAGCACTCGAAGAAGGGCCCCTCCGGATAGGAAAAGGCCACCGCCAGGGCCTTGTAGCGCAGCCGGCGCGCCTCAAGTGACGCTGAATCGGCAGACGTTGCGTTGGGCATCGAACTCGTCCCGGATGACAATGGGTTCCTTCAAAGGCACGCGAACGATCTGGCGCCCGCGGGGGTCGAATCCCGTACAGGTGCCAGCCTGCAAGGTCCCCTCGACGCGGAAACTGTGGACGATGTGCCGCGTCGCGCCGAACAGCATCAACAGGCCCGCCAGCCAGAGGTCTTCGGTGGCGTGGCGGTAGGCCTCCACCGCCTGCGCCACCCCAGGGCCGAAAAGCTGCCGGGTGAACTCCAGCGGCACGTGGATCGGGGGGATGTAGTACACGTTGGGCTCGGTGCCGAACTGCGGGTACAACGGCAAGGCCACCTTGCGGATGTGCACCAGGTAGTCGATGGGATTGTCCGAGCGGGCATCCTGGGGGCGGCTGACGAATCCGAACAGCCGGATGCGCCCGATGCACGTTTCCACGCACTGGGTCTGCCGGCCGCTTTCCACGGCGGGGAAGCACGAGATGCATTTTTCCGATTTGCCCGTCACGTTCCGGAACATCGGCTTCTTGTAGGGGCAGGCCCGCACACACTCCTGGTAGCCGCGGCAGCGCTTCTGGTCGATCAGCACGATGCCGTCGCTGCGCTTGTAAATGGCCTTTCGCGGGCAGGCCGCCAGGCACGCCGGATACGTGCAGTGGTTGCAAATCCGCTGGAGGTAGAACATCCAGTGCGTGTGGGGCACCTCGTAGACCGCCTTGGCCTGGACCTGCTGGTTGACTTCGTCTTCGCCCAGATTGGGATGGGCCCAATCCTCCTGGGACATCTCCACCCCCAGGATCTCCTCGCCGTAGGGGGCGCTTTCGAAGATCGTCTTGCCGGCATACGTGTGGCCGTCCCAGCGCTGGGGCCCCAGTTTTTCCAGCAGCCGCACGTCCCAGCCCAGGGGGTAGAAGCCCCAGGGCTTGGTCTCGACGTTGTTCCAGAACATGTACTCCTGGCCGCGGCCGGAGGTCCAGGCGCTCTTGCAGGCGATGGAGCAGGTCTGGCAGGCGATGCACTTGTTGGTGTCGAACACCCAGGCCACCTGGCGCGGGGGCCGGCTTTCGGGATATTTGTAGGCCATGGTGCGGCCGAGCTGCCAGTTGTATACCTGGTGATTCATTGGATGAACTCTCCGCGGAGGAATTGCTGCATGGCGGGGATTTCGTAGCCGGGGCGGAGGCCCAGTTGGGCCGGGCGCCACAGCGGCTGGCCGTCCGTGCCCCCCGGCTCGGCCTTGGTGATCTTGACGAACGATTCTTTGGGTGCGCCGGCGGTGCAGTGGATGTCGGCGGCGAAGCCCTTGCCGATTACCTGGCCGAAGTACTCCTTGCGCGCCAGCGAATCGGTCATTAGGGTGGGGCGGAGCCAGGCCCGCGTGGCCGACTGGTGCGATCCCGTGCGGAACATGGCCTGGTAGCCTGTGCGCGGGTTGCGCGCCAGGCGGTCCGGATTGCGGGCCTGCCCCTCCACCGAGCCGTAGGTCGCCACGTACATGTGGAACCAGGAGCGGGCCACGCCGCGCGGCAGGCCCCGGTAATAGCGGGCGCGCATCACGGCCCGGTGGACGCGGTAATCGTCCGGCCGCTGCTGCCATCCGCGGAACGGGCGGTCCTCGGGGTCGCCGTCCACGAACACGTAATCGCCGTCCTCGATCCCCAGCTCCCGGGCGTCTTCCGGGTTGAGGTCCACGTAGCCCTCGCCCACCCACGGCATCCGCCGGTCGTGCCGGTGCATGTCGCCGAACGGCCCGAACCACACCGCCATCAGGTCCAGGTCCACCGGCGTCGTGTGCGCCCCGTGGCGGTACTTGGGCGTAATGTAGATGAGCGAAAAACCGTCTTTGGCCCGCGGGTGCCGGGTGCGGGTCAGGTCGGCCGGCCGAATCACCACGTTCCGCACCTGCCGCACCTCCACCGAAAGATCGTCGCGCGACAGGCCGTACTCCTCCGGCCCTTTCGGCCGGATCAACTCCGCGGCCCCGCAAACGATGACGTTCGGCTCGTACCACGTACCGTCCACCGGCTCGCGGTGCACGGGGATGTTCTCGCCGTGCTCCAGGAACTCGTCCTCATCGCGGTAGAACTCCAGCCGGCCAGAGCGGGTATAGTGCGGCTTGTTCTCGTGCGACTGCTCCCAGCCCATGATCTTGGGGTAGGTGCGGGTCATCAACAGCGCGGGCACGCCCCGCTGGGCATTGGCCTCCACCTCCTCGATGCGGTAGCCCCACAAGGTCGTCGAGCCGTGGATGATCCGCTGCAAGTACACCTCGACCTTGTTCTCGTGGACGAACTTCCAGTAGTCCTCGAAGCGGCGGTCGCCGGTGACCTTGGCCAGCGCCCGCCCCACCCCCGCCAGCACCTCGATATCGCCCCGGGTCTCGTGCGTCCGCTTCAGCGGGGTGCGGGGGAAGATCTGGAAGAACGGGTTGGTCACCGCGGCGGTCATGTCGGGGAACTTCAGTTCCGGCCAGGCGTCCACCGCAAACACCACATCGGCGTATTCGCACGAGGCCGTCCACCACCAATCGTTGACCACCACGCACTCGATGCGCGGCAAGGTGTTGACCACGAAGTCGTGGTGCCACTTCAGATTGCCCAGAATGGAGTTCCCATTGCCGAACTAAACGAACTTGGTGGGCGTGGGCAAATGGGTCTTGCCGGTAAACAGCCGGTTGCCCACCCGCAAGGGCCGGTCGCCGTAGTTGTAGTAGTGCGCCGATTCGGCCTTGTAGTAGTAGCGGGTGCGAGGGGTCTTGGCGGGGTCGAGTTCGATATCGAAGGGGTCCTCGGTCACGTACAGCGGGAGCCCGTTGAAGTACCCGCCGCGGTAGTTCCCCGCGTAGCTGCCGATGTTGCCCCCGTGGAAGCCGATATTGCGCGTCAAGGCGCAGACCAGGAAGATGGCCCGATCTTTCAAGTCGTTGTTGAAGAAGTGGTTGGGGCCCATGCCCACGGCGATGAGGGTCTGGGACTTGTGCGCCGCGATCTGGCGGGCCAGCCACCGCACCGCCTCGGCATCCACGCTACAGATGTCGCTTACGACTTCCGGGGTGAAATGGGCCGCGTGCTGGCGGATGAGATCGAACACCGGGCGAACTTCGACCGCCTTGCCGTCGCGGGTGCGGACCGTGAACCGGCCGTCCAGCGCCCAGGGGCCGGCCCGGCCCGAATCGTCCCGCGTGATCACCTCCACCTGGCCCGTTTCCGTATTCCACACCAGAAAATCGCCCCACTCGTTGCGGAGCGACTCGGTAATGATCTGCCGCCGCTGCTGGAGAGCGGGGGGCGGCGCAGCGCCGTCCTTGAGCACCTCGGTATTGCGGAGCGCCGCCGGCCGGTAGTTCTCCAGCACGTCCTCGGGGCGCAGGAGTTTCAGCGTGTCCATCCGCACCAGGAAACACAGGTCGGTGTGCCCGCGCACGTACTCGGCGTCGTACAGGCGCTCCTCCAAGATGACGTGGGCGATGCCCAAAGCCAGGGCCGGGTCGCTCCCCGGGCGGACCAGCACCACTTTATCGGCCTTGTTGGAGGTGGACTGGTACTCGCAGGCGATGGTGACCACCCGGGTCCCCTTCAAGCGGGCCTCGGAAAGCCAGTGGCCGTCCGGCATCTTGGTGGAAATCCAGTTCATCCCCCAGCAGATCACCAGCGCGGCGTTTTCGGCCGTGGCCAGGTCGAAATCGATGGTCTGATGCCCGCACACCATGGTGTGCCCCGGCGGCAAGTCGGTGTGCCACG
>JBBIQF010000330.1:0-7229 GCA_037442445.1 Planctomycetaceae bacterium | reverse complement strand
GACCCATTGGTGTGGGATGTCGTTGACGGTGGCCACGTCGATGTACTCGTGGCCCGAGCGGCTTTAAACCAGCCAGCGCGATGTGGCCTTGTTGCGGTAGCACCGATGGTGCCCCATGCCGGGGTCGAAGAACTGCTGGTCGGGCGGGCGGGTGCAGCGGATCTCGCCGGTTCGCGGGTCTCTTCCGGCCGTCACGCCGGGGTCGCGGGCCGTTACCAGGTCGCCGGTCCACACCAGGCCGCCGGCAACCAGCACATCGACCGGGGCGTTGTAGCACTCCCGGCAGGGGGCACTCCACAGGCGTTTGCCGTCGGCGACCGAGAAAGCGATCAACTCGCCCACAGGGGCTTGCCCCCCGCCGCTGGTGACGAACCAGCCGCTGGGCAAGTTGGCCACCGGCTTCGCCTCGGGGGGCGGGCCCACAGCGCGATCGGCCGACAGCACCACGTCCTCGTACACCACCAACGTGGGCGCCGACCAGGTGGGCCGGTTGCGGGCCACCGGCCGCTCGGCACGCCACACCACCGCCCCGTTGCGGGCGTCGAGGCAAAACACGGCCTCGGCGTTCTGGAAGAACACGCGGTCGCCCTGGGCGGCCAGGGTGGTGGGCATGAGTTCCGCCGTGTCGGCATCGGACTTCTTCCACCGCAGTTGGCCGGTGGCCGCGTCGAATGCCAGCAAGCGTTTGACAGGCGGGTCCTCGGCATACGGCGGGCGCTGCGGCCGAACCTGGACGAACCCGGGACGCTGGCCGGGATGCGGCCCTTTGGCCTCTTCTGTGGCCCGGTCGCCGGCTACCACCAGCAGGGTGCCCTGGTGGTGAACGATCTCCAAGGCGTGCTCGGTGCCGGGGAACTCGAACAAGGTCTGCCCTGTGGCGGCATCCAGGGCACTGGCCGGCGCGTCGGAACCCAGGGTGGCAAACACACGGGTTTCGGTGGCGACCAGCCGGCGGGCCAGGTCGCTCGGCCCGCTGCGAAAGCCCCGCAAATGCCACTGCCACACCGGAATCCTCCGCCTCCACAGTTCCACGCCGCTGAAGGCGTCGCAGGCCACCAGGCTCCACTTGGGCTCCAACACCACAGCGGCGATGGGCCCCTCGTCGACGATGGAAAACAGCCGGCCCCCCGCCGACACTGCCGCGCTGAGGCTGGCCAGGTGGTCGTGGCTGCGGGCCCAGGCCGGCCCACCCACCCATTGGAGCCGACGGGGCGGCCCCACCACCGAATCGGCCGCCACGGCGTTGTTCGTCGCGTCGTGCAGATAGTGGGTCCACTCGTCAATCTCCGGCGGCCGGGGTTTCGACCACCGCTCGGCGATCTCCGCCGACTCGGCCGACTTGAGCACCACCGCCACGCCGCCAGGCGCCAAGACCCGGAGCATCTCCGCCTTCTCAAGCGTGCAGCCAGGGCTGACCACCAGCAGTTTCACCAGGTCGTCCACGTAGGGCAAATGTGCGCCGTCGAAGCGATCCACCGACACCGCCCCGTAAAGTCCCGAGGCTAGCAGATGTTTGCGGGCACGCTGGACCATCGCCGCGTCGCGATCCAGGCCGTGTACCAGGCAGCCGGGGTGTGCCCCAAGCGCGGCAGCGAGCCGGCCGTCGCCGCATCCCACATGGACGATCAGCCCGCCGCGGACACCCGCCGCAGACAAGAGCTGCCGGGCTCGCCCCTCCCAGGAATCCCCTGCCTCAAGCGGCCGGACAAGACTGAGCCCCACCGCCAATACCAGGGCCAAAGCCCCCAAAAACCCAGCGCGCCACACCGCTGCCTTCCTGCCGAACATGGTGCACCTCCCTCGGCCAAGTGCTACGGGCTGTGTTGCTACGGGCTTCATTGTAAAGCGGGTGGCCGTGCGACGCCACGGCCGTGTGCGCCCCGCGGCGGCTTGCCCCGGCCCGGCGAGCCCCGAGCGCAAACGGCCCGGAAGCACGCGGCCGGCTGTTACGCGTCGTGCTGCGGCTCGGCTGGAGGGCAGCGGCCCTGCTTCTTCTCCTCCACCGAACGCCGAATGCGCTCGATCAAGGCCCGCGCCTTTTCGACTTTGGAGCGTGACGCTTCGTCTTTGGGTTCCCGCGCCGGGTCGGTAACCCTCCAAGTGATCTTGCCCAATAGGGGCGGCTCCGGAAACGCCCCGGGGTCGAACAGCACGTACTGGCGGAAAGGCGTGGGCTCCTCTTGATAGCACGCCCACACCGCCTGGCGAATCACATCGGGCGAGCCTTCATCCACCAGATCGATAACCGTCACCTGGCTGCGAAAGCGATCGATGAACTCTCGGGGGAGGTTGAACAGATAGGGGGTCAATGCCTTGGCGCCGATGATGCGCTTGCCCGCATCGACGCCGTTGCGGGCCAGGGCCAGGATGGCATCCCCAACCAAATGGCCCGGGCTTTCCGGCCCGCAGACCACCAGGTAACGGATGTTGGCGTTGGCTACCACGTTGCACACCACTTTTTCCAGGCCGATGTTTTCGGTCTGGAGCGTGCCGGCCAAAGCAGCGCCGCTCTCCACTGCCGCACGCACCAGGGCCTCGATCGAAGGGGGCGTGGTCTCGCGATTCCAGCGGAGGATGACCACCACGGCCACCGGCGAATAGTCGTTTCCGCGGAGATAGCAGCCCGGCTCAGGGGGATAGCCCTCGGCCGGCGGGACTTTGCGGATTTCGGCCATCGGTGCACCTCCACTAGCAGAACGTCCCCTCCCCGGCGGCAGGTTTCCCCACCGCATCGCTGTTGACCCTCAATTCCCCGGCCGAAACCGTGCAGGCCCTGGGGCTCTCCTCGCTGCGATCGCCCGCCACGCGGTTCAGGGTTTGACGGCCTGGATGGTCGCTGCCCGGACGTACCGGTCCAGGCCCCGCCCAGGGAACCAGTCGCGAATGAAGGCCCGGCTGTCTTCCCGCACCTGGACCTGGATCTTGTCGAAACCGGCGTCGCGGAGCATCTGCTCGACCTCGGCTGCGGTGGCCGCGCCAGCCACACAACCAGCCAAAAGCGCCACGTCGCGCCGCAAATCCTCGGGCAAGGGAGCCACGGCCACCACGTCGGACACCGCCACCCGGCCGCCCCGGCGCAGCACCCGGTACATCTCCCGATACACCTGCGGCTTGTCGGGCGACAAGTTGATCACGCAGTTGGACAGGATGACATCGACCGAGGCATCGGCCACCGGCAGGTGCTCGATTTCGCCCAGGCGGAACTCGACGTTCGTGTATCCGCCACGGGCTGCGCTGGCCCGCGCCCGGCTGATCATCTCCGGCGTCATGTCGACGCCAATCACCCGGCCGGAAGGCCCCACCCGCCGCGCTGCCAGAAAGCAGTCGAGACCTCCGCCGCTGCCCAGGTCCAGCACAATCTCGCCCGGCGAAAGGGCCGCGATCGCCTGCGGATTGCCACACCCCAAGCCCATCTCGGCCTCCTTGGGGACGGCAGCAAGCTCGTCGGGGGAATACCCCAGCCGGCTGCCGTCGATAAAAATCGGCGTGCCACCCCCTCCCCCGCAGCACGACGGGGCACAGCCCCCCGGCACCGCTTGCCGGGCCAGTTCCGCATAAACCTTCCGCACTGCGTCTCGGGCATCTTCAAGCTTAGGTTCATTCATGGGCACTCGACTCCTGTGCTACCCGCGCAGCGAACTGCCAAGAGTTACTCCGGCAACACCGGGGCCTTGGAGGCAGGCTCTGACAAAAGGGCCTCGCCAGCGGCTGCGGCTTCCTGTGCCGCCGGTGCGAAGAACCGCCGCCGGAAGTACAAGGCCACGTTCACCAGGCTGATGAGCACCGGCACTTCCAGCAGCGGGCCGATGACCGTGGCAAACGCCTGATTGGACCCGATGCCGAAAATAGCCACCGCCACGGCGATGGCTAGCTCGAAGTCGTTGCTGGCCGCCGTGAACGCGATGGCCGTCGTCTTCTCATACCCCGCCCGGAGCTTGTATCCGATGAAAAACGCCACAAACCACATCACGAAGAAGTACAGCACCAGCGGCACCGCCACCAGCACCACGTCCAGCGGCGAGCGGATAATCTCGCTGCCCTTGGACGAAAACATGACCACGATCGTAAACAGCAGGGCCACCAGGGTGATGGGGCTGATCCGGGGAATGAACTTCTGCTCGTACCACGCCCGGCCCTTGAGCGGCAACAGAACCCCGCGGGTAATCACCCCACTCAAGAACGGAATCCCCAAGTAGACGAACACCGTCTTGGCGGCCTCCCAAATCGACACATGCACATCCAGCCCCTGGACCAGCCCCAACGCGTTCAAAAGCAAGGTGATGAACAGGTAGATGTACACGGCATAGAACAGTACCTGGAACACGGCGTTGAAGGCCACCAGGCCCACGGCCAGTTCGCGGTCGCCGCCGGCCAGCTCGTTCCACACGATGACCATCGCGATGCAACGGGCCAGCCCCACCAGGATCACCCCGATCATGTACTCCGGATAGTTGTGCAAGAACACGATGGCCAAGAGCGTCATGAAGACCGGCCCGACCACCCAGTTTATCAACAGCGACACGCCAAGGAGCCGCTTTTCGCCCAGCACGCGTCCCGATTCCTCGTACCGCACCTTGGCCAGCGGAGGATACATCATCAAGATCAGCCCCAGGGCGATCGGGATATTGGTGGTGCCCACCTGGAGGTGGGATTCCATGAAGGCCCCCAAGCCCGGCCAGAGGTACCCCAGGCCCACCCCGAAGGCCATCGCAAGGAAAATCCACAGGGTGAGATAACGATCGAGGAACGACAACTTCTTCACCATGGCTTCAGTCATGATCGCTTTGCTCCATCATGCTTGGTCAATTGGGTACGGGGGTTGAAGAACTCCGCTGTCCTGGTTCAAGCTTGCCTGACCCGGTGTGGGCTCCGGCCAGTTGAAGCCGCGTGGAAAGCTACTTGGGGTCGGGGCAGCACGGGGATGCTCCGACGGGTACTGGATAGATTGTAGCGCCACATGGCGAAACGGCCAAGTCTGCTCTGGAAGTACAAAAAGGGATTAGACGCATTGTGCGGATTCAGCTAGGGCTACGTCGCTCATTGGACTCAGCCGGACGGTGGCTAAGCGCAGGCTGCTAGCTCGAATTACTGGGGCCTATCCCCTCCGCAGTTGGTACTGGCCAATCCGCCGGGGTCCGCAATACCGCTGCGGGGTACCCCCCCACGTAGCCCGGCACGCCGGGCAAAACCATTGCTGTTAGCGCTAGCGCAACGTCAGCCGCTGCCCGACGGGTGCCGCAGCCTACCGCCAGTCCGAGGGGGGCTTGCAATGCCCTTCCTCCGCCGAAAAGACCTTATTTCTTGATGACATCGCGCAGGAAACGCAGCGCCTCGTCCTTATCCTCGTCGACCACGATCACCTCCAGTTCCATCAGCTCCTCCTCGGTGAGCGTGATGGTTACCGTTTTCGTGGGCATGGCTGTACATCCCAGATTTGTAGATCGCCCGGCGGAATGCCTGTGCCGGCCGCACCGGCGGCACCAACAGCACCGGCACAGGCCACCGCCGGACCACCTGATGGCTGGTGCTTCCCAGAAAAACCTCCGCGATAAACCCCCGCCCCTGGGTTCCCATCACGAGCAGGGATTCCGTTCCTCGGCATCCAGCGACCGCAACCTGTGAAGGCAGCCGATGACTTGGTCGGACGCTTCCGACAGGTCCGTGCCGACAACCACTTTTCGGAGCACTGGGGGATCCCTTAATACCACACCCGGCCGGCAAGGGCACCTGGCCCGGTCTCCGGGCACCCGGGCGCCGCCAGACCGCCCCCGATAAACGCCACGGGGCGATCAACGCTGGCCTCCGAGCCGGGCTTTGACCATTTCGATCACCTCCGGCAGGGAAGGGGGGCCCATGGACAGCACCTCCCCGTCCAGCGCGAAAACCGGACAGGCCATCGCCCCGAAACTATTCAGCAGCTTCAGCACCGCGCCGTCTCGCCCGAGCTGCAGCTTCCCGTTGACATCGATGGTCTGAACCTCCACCTCGGGGAGGCTGCCTTTCAGTTCAGCCACGTAACCCTGCAATTCCTCTTCGCTTTGCCCGATGGGGCCGCAGCAGGACGACTGAGGCCCGCGCGGAAAACTCAGGGGCAGATAATACAGCCGCAGTGTGGTTTTCGATGCACTCATCACCCAACGCTCCCCGTCTTTCCGCGTTAGAAAAACAGGTTGAAGATGTAACCCGCCACGACGCATCCAACGAACGACACGCCTACGTACAGCGCCAGAACCCTGGGCCGGAACACGCCCGACAGCATGGCGATCGATGGCAGCGATAGACCGGGGCCCCCGAGCAAGTAGGCCAGCGTCGAACCCGGGCCCATCCCCTTGCTCATCAAGGCCAGGGCGGTTGGGACCTCGACGTAAGTGCAGAGGTATGCCAGCACAGCCACGAAGGCAGCGACCAGCACGCTGTTCAGCGCGGTGCCGCCCACCCACTCCGTGATGAGCGTGGTAGGCAGGAGCACCTTGATGGCCCCAGCGATGAGGACCGCCAAAAGGAGGTAACCGTTCAGTTGAATGAATAGCCGCAGGGCCATGCGGAACATCTCGGCAAACTGCTCCCCCAGCGTCCTCTCGGCGGTACCTCCCTCCGGGAGAATCGCACAGGCCCCTACGCTTTTGATCTGGCTGCTCTCGGCTTCCACCAGCCTGCACAGGCCCGCAGGGGTGCGTTCGGCCGCGCCAGCCTCCTCTAAGAGGCCCAGCTTCGTTTCCGCCTGGGGCCCGAGTTGGTCCGGCCGAACCCCCGCCGGCTGCTTGCTCGCCAGCAGCCCGAACTGAAAGGCGAAACGCTGCATCTCCAGCGATAGCCGCGGGGGAACGTGAATCTTCAAGAACTTGCGCGGGCTCCGATGCTTCCGTTGCCACCGCGAAAGGACTTCTCCCACCGTCAGCGCGATGCCGAAGGTAGCCACGATGCGGGCCACCGCCATGGGCCAGCCCAACACCCCGGCCGTCATGAACACCGTCGGCACGTTGAGCATGGGGGCCGCGATGAGAAACGCCATCGTAGGAGCCAGCGGAATGCCCGCCTCCACCATCCCCGCCAATACCGGCACAACGCCACAGGAGCAAATGGGAATCACCGCTCCCGCAGTGGTTGCCAGGAGATTGGCCTTGAACCCCCCGAATCCCATCTCGGCCCTCACGTTTTCCCAAGAGACAAACACGATCAGGGCAGCGGCGCTCATCATGCCGACCACCCAGTACTGGTACAGTTCGACC